>NZ_QAJB01000168.1:8054-14474 GCF_003061325.1 Microbacterium sp. HMWF026 | reverse complement strand
ATCCGAATCCGTGTCGGTCGGCGCGTCAGAGATCGCGGGGGTGGGGCTCAGCGGGGCGGGTTGTGCCGGGCCCCGCTCCTCCGGCGTCGGCACTTCCGCTCTCGGTCGAGCGGACGCGGGAGCCGCGTCGCGCGCGGCGACCCGCGCCTCGAGCTCGATCAGGCGGCTGAGCGCCGCGGGGTCGGCCGAGATATCACCGTGGGGGCGTAAGCCCGTCGGCGCAGCGCCGCCAGCTCGTCTTCTTCGTCGATCGGCATGGGGCGATTCAACCAAGAGCGGCCCGCGCCATCGCGCGCGACCCGCGCGGAGATACTCCCCGAGGTCCCCGAGCGTCGGCCCAGAACTCGCGACGTGATCACGAGGGGGTATGCCCCGCGACGAAGGGGACGACCGGTGATCGCAGGGCGCGGGTCTCGCGCCCGGGGGCGCGAAGGCTCCCGGGCGCGAAAGATCCCACACCCCGAACGCGAGAGCACTCGGCGTGGGCGGGACGGCGGTTACGCGGGCCGACGGCGCTCCCGGCGTCGCTGGGCGCTGCGCTCGATCAGCAGGTAGAGCACCGGTACGAACACCAGCGTCAGCAGGGTCGAGGTGACGAGTCCGCCGATGACCACGATCGCCAGGGCGTGGGAGATGAACACCCCGCCACCGGTCAGCCCGAGAGCCATCGGCACGAGGGCGAGGATCGTCGCCGCCGCGGTCATCAGGATCGGACGCACGCGAAGCCGCGCACCGTCGATCACGGCTGACGCGAGGTCGTGGCCTGCGGCCCGTCGCGCGTTGATCAGGTCGACGAGCACGATGGCATTCGTGACGACGATGCCGATCAGCATCAGCAGGCCGATCATCGCCGGCACCCCGAGCGGGGTGCCCGTGGCCAGCATCAGCGCGATGGCCCCGGTGGCGGCGAACGGAATCGACACGAGCAGGACGAGCGGCTGCACCAGACTGCGCAGCGTCGCGGCCATGATCAGGAAGACGATGCCAATGGCCGCGAGCATCGCGAGCCCGAGCTGCGTGAGCGCGTCGTCCTGCTCCGTCGCGGCTCCGCCCAGGCGCGCTGTCACCCCGCCCGGCAGATCGAGCGAGCCCAGGGCTGCGCCGACGTTCTGCAGGATTGCAGACGGATCGTCGCCGGTCGGCGTCGCGGTGAGCGTGATCGCGCGAACGCCGTCGGTCCGGGTGATCGTCGAAACGCCGGTCGCGCTTTGAACGGTCGCGATGTCTCGCACCTGGATCGGCGTCGCCGTCACCTCGGACAGCCCCTTCTGCCGATCCGCGAGGGCGGCCGCCTTCGCGCGCTGAGAGGTCTGCTCCTCACGCGTTTCGATCAGCGTGTCCACCTGCTTCCCGAGCTGCTCGATCGTGCTCTTCGTCTGCGCGATCGCGTCTTGGAGCTGCCCGATCTGTTGGCGTCGCTGCTCCTCGGCCAGAGCGGCGGACAGAGCGTCGACCTCCGCTCGTGCCTCCGCCGCGTCCCGAGCGGCAGCCTCCGACGGATCGAGGCCGGAATCGACGGGGGACGTCGAGGACGACGGTGCGGGGACGGGGGCGGCGTTCAGCGCGCCGAGCTGGGCGACGAGGTCGCTCAGCTGCCCCTGCGCCTGCGCGCGGGCGCCGCGCGCGTCGGTCAGCTGCTCCGCCAGGTCGCGGTCCTGTTGTGCCTCCGCGTCGACCTGGAGCGCGCTCTGGTCGGCGGCGAGTGCGTCTGCGGCTCTCTTCTGCGCGGCGGCCTGCTGGATCGCCGACACGGGGAGCTCGAGCGCACCGATCTGATCGGGTGAGGAGTCGCTCCCCTGACCGCGCAGAACAACGTCGAGAGTGCGGCCATCGATGTCGACGGTGCCGGTGACCGTGCCCCGGAGCGCGTCCTGGATCGCGCGTCCGACGTCGGCCTGGGTGAAACCGTACTGGGCGGCGCGCTGGTGGTCGACAGCGACGGAGAGCAGCGGCAGGTCCGCCGCCGCGTCGCTGCGGACATCGTCGAGATCAGGGAGATCATCCAGCGCCGCCTGCACCCGCGCGGCTCCGGCCGCTCGCGCCTGATCGTCGCCCCCGGACACCGTGACGGTGAGGTCGGACCCCCCGGCTGAGGAAGCGTTCTGCACGATGACCTGACCCACGTCGGCGAGGTCGGCGAACTCGGCGCGCAGGCGGGTCACCGTGGCCTCGACATCGGCGTCGGGTTGGAGGAGCACGGTGTGCGCGGCGCTGTCGCCGCTGACGGTCGTCAGGGTGTTCACGACGTCGTCGTCGCGGTTCAGGATGGCCTCGAGGCGTGCCGCGCGATCGCTCGCGGACACGAGCGACGTGCCAGGCGGCAGCGTCTGGATGACCGACACCGTGGGACGCCCGCCGCCGTCGTCGAGGAAGTTCTGCCGCAGCGCCCCGGAGGCACCGATGGTCAGGGCGAACACGAACGCACCGACGATGAGCGTCGCGATCGGACGGCGCAACGAGAGGTGCAGAACCGGGAGGTACAGGCTCTGAAGCCGATCGAACGGTTCACTCTCGGCGCGTGATCCCGGCGAGGGCACGGGTGCCGGAGGGGGGTCGCCCCGCCGCGCGCGCCTCTGCTCGTGATGAGCCGCCCACCGCGCGCGTCGCTCTTCTTCTCGCGCGCTCATCGCCGCCTGCCGCGCGTGCCGCGTGCGTGCCCCCTCGGGTGCCGGCGGCCGCGCGGACCGCCGCCGCAGGAGAGAGGAGGCCAGCACCGGCACGACCGTCAGCGAGACCAGGAGCGACCCGAGCAGAGCGACCGTCACGGTCACGGCGAACGGCCGGAGCAGTTCGCCCGTGGTTCCCGGCACGAACGCGATGGGAAGGAAGACCGCCACGGTGGTCAACGTCGACGCCGTGATGGCCCCGGCCACCTCGCGCACCGCCCGCACGAGGCGCGGGGTCGTCAGCTTCTCGATCCGCTCGTGCCGCGCGATGTTCTCGATGACGACGATGGAGTCGTCGACCACGCGCCCGACGGCGATGGTGAGGGCCGCGAGGGTCAGGATGCTCAGGGAGAAACCGCCCACCGCGAGGCCGATCATCGCGATCAGCACCGACAGGGGGATCGAGATCGCCGTGATGATCGTGGCCCGGACCGACAGGAGGAAGACCAGGATCACCGCGATCGCGAAGACGAGCCCGAGGACTCCCTCGGTGGTGAGATCGTGCAGCGACTGCTCGATGTACGGGGCCTGGTCGAAGATCGTCGTGAATTCCACGCCGGGAGACAGCGCATCACGCTGACTCTCGAGCACCCGGCTGACCGCGTGCGAGACCGCCCCCACGCTTGCTTCCGGGGTCTTGGTGATCGACAACGTTAGTGCGGGCTCGTGCCCCAGCCGCGCGAGCGAGGTCTGCGGGGCGCTCTCGATGGCGACATCCGCGACATCCCCGATGGACACAGGGCCCTTCGCCGTCGGGATGACCAATGCGGCCACCTCTTCGACGGAGACAGGAATGCCGCCCACCTCGACGGCGCGCACCGTCGCGCCGTCGAGGCTCGTCCCCGCGGGCGTCACCACCACGGATGCCGTCAGCACCTCGTCGACCTGGGCCGCCGTGACCTCTTTCGCCGTCGCGTCGGCCGGGCGCACCGTGACGACGAGCTGCTTCTCGTCGACCCCCGCCACCGTCACATCGCGCACGCCGTCGACCGCCCTTAACGCCGGCACCAGCGAGCGCTGGAGCTGCGCACTCAGATCGGACAGATCACCGGCCGACGTCACCGCGAGTTGCACGGCCGGGAGGTCGTCCGTCGAGTCGGTGTAGGTCTCGAGCGTCACACCCGCCGGCAGCGACGACCGGATCCCGGCCGTGGCGGATCGCACGTCAGCGATGACCTGCTGCGCATCGCGCCCGTCCGTCCATCCGGCCGTCACCCGGGACACACCGGCGCTCGAGGTCGACGTCACCGTCTGGACACCCCGCACCGCTCTGACGGCCTCCTCCACAGGAACCGTCACCTCGCGCTCCACCGCGGTCGCCGACGCGCCCGCGTAGGTCGCCACGACCGACACGCTCGGGGGCTGCAGCGACGGCAGGAGTTCTTGCCGCAGACCCGCCGCGGCGACCACGCCGGCGACGACGACGAACAGCGACAGGAGGATGACGACAAGGCGGTTGGCGAGGCTCAGCCTCGTCAGCGAAGACACGGATGGGCTCCTTCTCAGCCGGGTGGGGTGAACCCGGACGGGCGATGCGGACGGACGGAGGGGCTGCGCCGGACCAGCACGCACGCGTTGTTGCCGCCGAAGCCGAAGGCATTCACGAGCACGTGATCCACGCGCCGGCGCGGGCGGATCGCGGGGCCCTCGACGAGGAGGTCGACGCCGTCGGCGACGAGGGGCCGACGCAGACCGATGGTCGTGGGCAGCACCCCGTCGCGCACCGCGGACACCGCCACGATGAGACCGGGGAAGCCGGAGGCGTGCAGAAGGTGGCCGAGAGCGCCCTTGTGCGACGACACCGGAAGCTCCGAAAGGCCGCGCTCCGCGGCGAGGCGGGACACCGCCTCGATCTCGGCGGCGTCTCCCTGCACGGTTCCGGTCGCGTGCGCGTGCACGTAGTCGACGCCCGGCGCTCCGGCATCCCGGATCGCACGGGTCATCGCGTCGAAGACGATCGCGGTATCGGATGCCGCCGACGACGCCCCACCGATCTCGGCGACCGAGGCGCCCAGTTCTGCGAGAGGCACGGCCCCGCGGGCGAGAGCGGTGGACGCGCGCTCGAGGAGCGCGGCGCCCGCCCCCTCGCCGATCAGGATGCCGTCGCGCTCCCGGTCGAAGGGGCGAGACGGTACCGTGCCGATCGCTTTGACGACGCGCAGGCTCTCGCTCGCGCAGGGGGTGCACACCGACACGCCGGCGACGAGGACGGCATCGTGTGCCCCGCTCCGTATCAGCCGCTCCGCGAAGTGCACCGCGAACAGGGCGCTCGCGCAGGCGTGCGAGATCACGAGCGGGTGCTCCCAGCGATGAGGTCCGACCTCGACCGCGGTGGGCGCGTAGAGCGGGTTGTCGCTCGCCGCCGGCGCGGGGGCCTGGCCCGCGAGGAGCAGGACGGGCGGAGCCCCGTCCTCGGGCCAGCGCGCGCCGCGGAGCGCTTCGTTGATCGCGGCGGGGAGCCACCGGCGGGGCTCCTCCTCGTCGAGCAAGGTCGGATCGATCGGGCGCGTCGCCGGGTCTTCTGCGGGGGCGAACGCCGGCGGCCGCCCCTCCGCGAGACCGTGCACGAGTCGCGGCACTCCCCGGCCGTCGACGGTGCCGTACGCCGAAACGGCGCCGAGTCCGGTGAACACCACGGCGGTCACGATCCGCCTCCCCCGGCTCGCGGCGACGCGACATGGGCCGCCCACACGTCGCAGTCCTCGGGTTCCGGCCCGTACAGCTCGAAACGCACCACGAGAGCGGAAGAACACGCGCTCGTCACCGCGCTCGCGAGGACGGGGTTGAAATCGGATGCCACGATGACGGCGCTGCGCGGCCGTCCGGCATCGAGGGCCACGAGGGCTGCCCGCACCGTCTCGGACGTCTCCATGCCGGTCGAGTCCGTCGGTCGCACGCGCCGCGACTCCTCCACGGCCACGACGAGTCGTCGCGCGAACGCCGTGGCGAAGGAACCGGCGAAGACGAGCAGCAGATCGACCGTCGAGAGGGAGGAGCCGACAGCGGGCATCAAGACCTCGAGGCAGCGCCGCAGGGCCACCTGCGGCGTTCGACGCGCGGCATCCGGAATGATCTCGAGAGCGAGCGGAGCGCCGTCGAACGGCCCGGCCGCGTCGCTCCCGGCGAGGAGGGCGCGCGCCCCGATGTCCGCGCGCGCACTCGCCCCGACCCAGCACGAACGGCCCGTCACGGCCTCTCCCCCGGTTCCGGACCGCGGGGCACGGGTCGGTCGGCGACGCCCATGGCTCGCAGCGCCAACGGTCCTGCGCACGCGCCGAGCAGAGCGACGATCGCGAAGAAGACACAGGCGAGCTGCCACGACCCCGCCTCGTAGGCGACTCCCGCGAGCGCCGTGCCGATCGCGCCACCCGCGAGCGCAGCCGCCTCGTACGCGCCCATCGCCGTCCCGAACGCCGAGCCGTCGACCGACTCCGCGACCGCCTCCTGCTCCACGGGCACGACGACGGCCCACGCGACGGCACTCGACACCCACAGGATCGCAATCATCAGCGGACTCGACGCGAGCGCGAGCCCCGCGGCGAAGGCGGCACTGAGCACCCCGGCCGCGAGCAGCGCTCGACGCCGCCCGATCCGCACCACGACGAGGTGCAACGGCCGCGGGAGGACGGCGAGCGCGATCGCACCGGGGAGGAACACCCAGGCGGTCTCGACCACACCGAGACCGAAGTGCTTCTGCATGTGGATCAGCAACAGGATGCCGATCCCCGCCTCGGCCGCCATCGATCCGACCACG
>NZ_QAJB01000168.1:0-8044 GCF_003061325.1 Microbacterium sp. HMWF026 | reverse complement strand
GGCCGCCGCGCGCGCCGGACCGGGTTGCCGCGCCCGCCCCGCGGCATCCGGCGGGAGGGATGCCAGCACCACCGCGCCGATCACGCACGACGCCCCGGCGAGAAGGAACAGGGCCGAGTAGCCGATGGCGCCGAGTGCGGAGAGGCCGACGACGAAGGCGACGGCCGCCCCGGTCTCCTCGGCGGCCAGGAGACCGGCGAACGCGGACGGGCGTGAGACGTGCTCCTCGCTGACGATCGCCCGCACCGCCACCCAGAGCAACGAGCCGCCCAGACCGCCCACGATCGCCGCGAGGAACGCGAACCCGCTGGACGCACTCGTCGCCAGGGCATAGCCCGCCGCGCCCAGACCGGAGACGAGCGCTCCGACCGACGCGACCCGTCGCCGGTCACCGCGATCCGCCACCCGCCCGGCCAGCGGACGAGCCAGGCACGACACGGCCAGCTCGACGGCGACGAGAAGCCCGATGGCCGTGGCATCCAGACCGAGGACGAGCCCGGCCCAGAGTGGGATCACGAAGTCCAGGAGTTCGGCCGGGCCCCTGGTCAGTGCCGCCGCGGTGCCCAGGAGCGACCGCCGCGATCCCCGCGTCTCATGCGACGACATCGGGACGACCGCCTTTCCGTGCCGCCGTGCGTCCGGCGGCGGCGAGGTGCGTCAGGCGCGCCCGATCGACCTTTCCGTTACCCAGCCGGGGGAGGTCGGGGACGACGACCACGCGGTTCGGCCATTCGTGGCGGGGCAGCACGGCCCGGAGACGCTCGGCCCAGTCGGTCCGCGTTCCCGGGCCGTGGTCCTCGATGAACGCCGTGAGGTGGGCACCGCGCCGTTCGTCGGGGAGCGCGATGAGGGTGAGAGGGATGCCGGCCTCATCGGCGCGGTGCTCGAGATGGGAACCGTAGATGGTGAAGCCCCCGCGATGCACGGCCCCCGCGCGCCCGATCACGCGCAGGACGCCCGCGGCATCCCGGGATCCGATGTCGCCGGTGCGGTACCACCCGTCCTCGACCTCGACCGGTCGTTCGTCGTCGAGGGTCGCGGTGAAGGCGTGGTCGGAACGGATCCACAGCTCGCCCGTCTCGCCGGCGTCCACCGGGCTCCCGTTCGGGCGACGGATCGCGACCGCGACGCCGGGGAGGAGGCGCCCCAGACCCTCGGGTCGGTCGAGCGTCGCCAGGGAGACGTTCCCGAGCTCGGTCGAACCGTACCCGTCGAGGAGCGTCTGCCCCGTCTCCGCGAGGAAGCGCCTCGCCAGCGATGCGCGCAGCGGCGATCCGCCGACGCACCACATCCGCACCCTCGGGGCGACCTCGCCGAGCCCGCGCGCCTCGACGGCGCGCAGGACGTCGTCGATCACCGACGGGGCCGCGTCGACCACGGTGATGCCGAGCGAACGCGCGTCGACCAGGGTCTTGACCGGACGGCGGTGATTTCCGAGGACCAGGGTGCACCCGACGAGCCACCACGCGACGACGAGCGAGAACCCGTACTGGTGGCTGATCGGCAGCAGAGGGAGAAGCACGTCGTCGGCGCGATACCCCATCGCCTCGACGGTCGCGCTCACGTTCGCCAGCACGGACGCACCCGAGCGCACGACCCCGCGGGGGCGACCCGACGACCCGGACGTCCAGAGCACCAGGGCGTCGCCGCGGTTCGCCCACGTGTCGAGAAGCGCGGACCGTTCGACGTCGCAGGCGCACTCGCGCCGACCCTCGACGGCCGCGACGAGGCCCTCGGACGACCCCAGATCGCGGCGATCACGCGCGGACGCCCGCGACGGGGCGGTCACCGCGGCCGTGCACGCGCTGCGCGCGGCGATCGCCGTGACCTCCGCGGGAGGCAGCCCCGGGTCGATCAGGACCACCGACGCCCCCGTCCCCATCAGCGCGAGGACGACGAGGGCGGTCTCGGGCGTCGACTCGTCGCAGACGAGCACCCTGTCGCGCGCGGTGATCCCCCGGCGACCCAGCTCGGCACGGAGGCGTCTGACGAGGGCGGACGCGCACGCGCGCTCGCTCCCGGGCCGGGCGATGCGCGCACAGCGCAACTGCTCGGGCACCGCCCCGCGCTGCAGGAACCACTCCGCACCCCCGTGGTAGACAGTGTCGGCAAACGGGCGCGACCGATCGATCACGGCGAGCACCGTGCCGGCGACCTCGCGAGTCGTCGGCAGCGCCGTCACCTCGCGCCGCCGCTGCGCGGTGGATCCGGGTCGGCGTCGTTCCAGGAGCAGCGTCGTGGCGGAATCGACGACGACGTCGGCCGACACGACGACCAGCCGCGCGCCGACCGCGTGGATGCGGTCGGCCAGAGCGCGCAGACCGTCTTCACCGGCCCGCTTCGATGCCGCCACCCGCGCGTATTCGCTCTCGGGCGCGACGTCACGACTGAAGTGCGCCTGGTGGCTCGTGAGGTACACGATCACGCCGCCGCGGCCCATCCGGACGAGCGCATTCTCGGCGAGAGCGACCAGGGCATCCCGGTTCAGCGCGAAGGCCGACGCGTCCGAGCTCCCCTCCTCCATACCCCCGGACGCGGCCAGCACGAGCACGTCGAGGTGGTCGACGTCGCGGAGGAGGTCTCGACGCACCTCGGGAGCACGCAGGTCTCCGATCCGCACGTCGAGAGCCCGACCGCCGGCGGCCACGACCCGCTCGGACATCCGTCGCGCTCTCGCGTGCTTCTCGCGGCATCCGACGATCACCCGGTGTCCCGCGGCGGCGAGACGGGCCGCGACCTCGCCCCCGATGCCGCGGGAGCCTCCCGCCACCACGATCGTGCGCGCCGTCATCGCGAAGCCTCCGACACCGATGCCGGGGAGATCGCGAGGATCTCGAAGCGACCGCCGCCGTGTCGTCGAAAGGCCGACGGCGGGCCGGGGACGATGAGGCGGCGCACGCCGAGGGCCGACACGCCGTCGTAGAGCGTCTCGGCCACCGTCGCGTGCGTCCAGCCCGCGAGCAGGTCGGTGCGCACCGC
The DNA here is from genome assembly GCF_003061325.1 of Microbacterium sp. HMWF026. Classification (NCBI taxonomy): domain Bacteria; kingdom Bacillati; phylum Actinomycetota; class Actinomycetes; order Micrococcales; family Microbacteriaceae; genus Microbacterium; species Microbacterium sp. HMWF026. Next base: position 5,065 of record NZ_QAJB01000168.1, on the reverse strand, counting down.
GTCGGCCGTACGCAGCACCTCGCCCGTGACGTCGGAGACGACGGGCACCGCGGGATCCGCGAACACCACTCCGGCGTAGGCCTCTCGCTCGACGCGGTCGCGGAGGGGCAGCATCCGCCGACAGTGCTCCGCGCGGTTGATCGTGTAGTAGACGATCCCGCCGCGTGCGCGCACGGCCGCCTCGAGGCGGGCGATGGTCTCGACGGTCCCCGAGACCGCGTGGACACCGCGGTCCGCGCGCACCGAGACCTCGGCCCATCCGCCCGGCTGCTCGGCCCGCGCGACGAGCTCATCGACGTGGTCGACGTCCACGCGCGAGAAGAAGACGCACGCGAGCGGCTCGTCCAGAGCGTCGAAGAACGCGCGCTCCACCACCGTACTCCGCGCGAGAAGCGCGGCCATCTCACCCAGCGGTACGCACCCGGCCGCCACCGCGCCCGCGAAGCCGCCGAAGCTCTGCCCGCAGACCGCCTCGACCCGCAGCCCCTTCTCGACGCGGGCCCAGTCCGCCAGGGCGAGATTGATGGCGAGGAACGCGCACTGATACGGCTCCCAGTCGTAGATGTCGGCGTCGGCATACGCCTGCTCGAGGTCGTAGCCCAGCGCCTCACTGCACTCGTCGAAGCGGCGTCGCGCGAGCGGCGACCGGCTCAGAAACCGTCGGACGTGGCGATGACGCGCCGGCGTGAGCCCCGGAAAGAGGAGCGCGTCCATCAGCGGACTCCCTCCTTCGTCGGCGCCGTCGACACGACGAGCGGGAAGTCCCCCGCCAGGTCCTCGAACCCGGGCGGGACGTCGTCCAACCGGGTCGCGACGTCGAGCACGACCGCCCTGCCGCCCCGGGCGATCGCCCAGGCGCGCCGGACCGCGTCGCCGAGCGTCGCCGCGTCTTCACAGCCCACGTGATCGAGCCCGTACGCCGCGCACAGCCCGCGAACCACGGTGCGGCTCCCGAGAAAGCCGAACGGCGCGCCGGCCTGACGCCGGTTCACCTCGAGCCACCCGAATCCCCCGTCGTTGAGCACCACCACCAGCAGCGGCGTCGAGACCGCGGCGAGACCCGACAGATCGGCCCCGACCGCGCCGAACGCACCGTCTCCCCCGATCACCACTACCGGTCGCGGGTCGGCCGCCGCTACTCCCCGAGCCGCCGCCATCCCGAAACCCAGAGGGGTCTGCTCGCTGGGCACCAGGCACGCCGCGTCGCGGTGCACGATCCACGCCGGGAAGACGTACGACCAGATGTCGTGCAACCCGTTCTCGTGCACGCTGATCCGCGCCGTCGGCAGGACGGCATCCAGTTCTCGAAGCACGTCGCGCACGCGCGGCACCGATGCGGGGACGAGCGCCGGCGCTCGCTCACCCGCCTCGATCAGGGCGCGGTGCACCCCGGCGACGGTGTCCGCCCAGGCGTCGCCGACGGCCCGCTCCGGCAGAGCGCTCCCCCACGAGCGCACGGCGTCGCCGACATCCGCGACGACGCGCTCGGTGACGCGCGCGTGCGTGAAGTCCCTCTCGTCGTCGAGAACCTGCACGATGCGATGATCCGGCCGCAACGCCGTGTCCCAGCCGAAGGTCGCCGTCTCTTCGAGGCGGGTCCCCAGCGCCAGGATGACATCGACCTCGCGGAGGATTCCCGCAGCCCCCGCGGGGGCGTAGAGGCCGCTCACGCCCAGGAAGGCCGGATGCCCTTCGTCGACGAGCCCGCGCCCGGATGCCGTGACCATGACCGCGGCGCCGAGCCGCTCGACCAGCTGAAGGAAGTACTCGGCGGTCTCCCCCTCCCCGCACCCGCCCCCGACGAGCACGAGCGGCCTCCGTGCCGCGCGGAGCGTGGTCGGCAGGGGGACGTCCCGGCGCACCCGCACGTCGCGCGGCGACCGGCGCGGCGCGCGCACCTCGTCGGACGCGTGCAGTCCCTCCGGCACCTCGAGGAGCACCGGGCCTCGCCCCCGTCTGCTGAGGCGAAGAGCGTCGTCGACGCCCTCCGACACCGAATGCCCCTCGACCCGGATCGCGCCGACGGTCAGCGCCCCCATCGTCTCGAGCGGATCCAGCTCCTGGAACGCGCCCGTTCCGAGCTTGTCGACCGGGACACCGGAACTGATCAGCAGGAGGGGGTGACGCAGGGATCGCGCTTCGAGCAGCCCCGTGGCCGCGTGCGTGAGAGCGGGTCCTTTGCCGACGAAGCACACCGAGGGCCGCCCCGAGACGCGTCCGTAGCCGATCGCCTGATAAACAGCGTGCCGCTGGTCGCGCACGAGCAGGACCCGGATGCCACGACCGTCGAGAGCGGCGAGGATCGTCATGTCATCGCCCGGGAGCCCGAAGACCGTGTCGACGCCGTGGGCGACGAGGCCGTCCGCGACACGCTCCCACGTCGATGCGGTCGAGCCCGTCATGCGCTCGCCTCTGCGACGGACGACGTCGGGAAGTACTGGGCCAGCCCCTGCGACAGCAGGATCGGCTGCGGGTGAAGGGCACCGTCGAACGCGATGTAGTTCGCCATCGCCCCCCGCCCACCCAGGGGGACGTTGCCGTCGTCGACGGCGAGCAACGTCTCGTCGAGGGTCAGCGTGTGCCGGCGCGCGAGCGCGGCGACCAGTCGCCGGGTGGGACCGAAGACCGTTGCCCCCATCGCGCGCTCGTGGTACTGCGCCGAGTCGAGCGTTCGCACGACCGCGTCTTCGCCGTCGTAGAGACCGACGTTGAACACGGGCGCGAAGAACTCGAGGACCTCCATCCGGGTCGCGTCGTCCCACAGCACGACGGTCGGCTCGATGTGCCGAGCGCGGAAGTCGATGCATCCCCCGCGCCGGATGCGGTCCTGGTGGCGGTGGAGGTAGTCCGCGATGTCGCGCACGATGCCGGGATAGAAGATCGCGCCGTAGTCGGTGCGCGGGTCGTCGTAGCGTCCGTAGCGAACGTGATCGAGTCGGCGCTCGAGAGCGTCGAGGAATCCACCCGCCGCTTCGCGCTCCACCCAGATCGCGTCGGGGCCGAGGCAGTCCTGTCCCGAGTTCAGCAGGCGGATGTTGACGATCTCCCGTGCCGCGTGCTCGGGGTCGGCCCGGGCGGTGACGGCGATCGGATTGATCCCCGAGCCGAGGAAGAACATGATCTGATCGCGCCGCAGGCGCGCGCGGATGCGCTCGGCGTTCTGGTAGGCCCCCGCGAAGACCACGGCCTGCGCCGCGGGCACGCTGTTCTCGACGAACTGCCGCTGGGTCTCGTCGCGGATCTCGATCGCCAGACCGTGCACGCGCGCGAGCAACGCGTGCAGGGCGATGACGGTGCCGCGCACATGCGTCGCCGGCCGGATGACGATGTTCGCGGCGTAGAGCGAGGGGATGACGGCGTACAGGACGTAGGAGTAGAGCACGACGTTCGAGGGCAGGAAGACCGCGATCGTCGAGAGGCGCGGGGGCCGGTGGGTGGCGATCTCGCGCTCGGCTCCGCGCAACGCCGCGACGGCGGCATCCACTTCGTACTCAGCCGCCTTCCTCGTGGAGATGACCGTGAGCAGGGCGAGGACCTCCGGCCGTCGCGCCTCGATCGTGTCGGCGAGGACGCGCAATCGTTCGGGGGTGGCGAGCGGCGCCGGCAGCGGGGCGGAGGTTCTCTGCATGATGTCCTTCAGACGGCGAGCGGGCTAACCCACGAGCGAGAGGCGGGCGAGACGGGAGTAGGAACGGGAGGTGCGGACGAGCTGCGCGTGAGTGCCGCTGGTGATGGTGCCGTCGCGCCGGAGGTAGAACACCTGATCGGCGGTGACCACCGCGCGCAGCCGGTGGGTCACGACGAGCACCGTCCTGCGGCCGGCTAAGCCGTCGATGACGGAAGTCACCCGCGCCTCCGACTCGGGATCCAGTCGCGAGGTCGGCTCGTCGATGAGGACGATCGGAGCGGGCGAGAGGACGGTGCGGGCCAGGGCGACGCGCTGGGCTTCCCCGCCCGAGAGCGTTCGCCCCGACTCGCCCAGCGGGTAATAGATGCCGCGCGGATCTTCGTCCACGAGATACCCGAGGCCCACCGCGTCGAGGGCTTCCCGCAGCTGTGCGTCGTCGGCGTCGGGGGCCGCCAATCGCAGGTTCTCGGCGAGAGAGCCGTCGACGAGGGACGCGCTCTGCTCCATGTACGCGAGTCGGCTGCTCAGCTCCTCACGATCGATCGTGCCGAGATCGGCTTCGCCCAGCAGGATGCGGCCGCGGTCGGGTTCGTACAAGCGCGACACGAGGTCGAGAATCGTCGACTTGCCGCTCCCCGAGGGGCCGACGAGCGCGCACACACTGCCGGCGCGCACCGTGAGGGACGCGTCGGTGACGCCGCCCGTGCCCTCGCCGTGCTGGAAGGAAACCCCCTCCAGCCGGAGGGGCAGGGCACTGTCGCGACGCGCAACGGCGGCAGAGGGATGCCGCGACTGCTGCGGCTTCTCCACGGGCACCTCCATCGCGGCGCTGATCCGGTCCCACGACGCGCGAGCCCGCTGCAGCACCGGAATCGCCCGGAAGGCCCCCTCGACGGGTGACAGCACCAGCACCACGTACATCAGGAAGGTCAGGAGATCGGCGAAGGCGATCTCACCCCGGCCGACCTGGATCGCCCCGACCGCCAGCACGCCGAGGAACGCGCACTGGGTCGCCATCTGACCGACCGGAGAGACCACCGCCACGCGCGTGCCCAGGGCGATCGCCGCGTCTCTCGCGCGGGCGGCGGGCTCGATCAATCGCTCGACATACGGGTCGGTCGCACCCGCGGTGCGGATGGTTCGTAACGCGCGCAGCGAACTGGCCAGCTCCGACCCCATCGCCGCGGTCTCGTCCTGGCTGCGGCGACTCAGCGTGCGCACCGGTCCCGAGGCCAGTCCCACGATCGCAGCCGATCCGACGATCGCCGCGACCGTCACCGCGAACAGGAGGGGGCTGATGACGATCATCAGGGTGCACGCCCCGACGGTGAGGACGACCGCGGTCACGAGCTCGAACACCCCGCCGACGAGCATGGTGTGAATCTGGGCGGTGTCGCTGGTCAGCAGGCTGACGAGCTCCCCCGCCCGCCCCTCGTG
>NZ_QAJB01000167.1:24726-26384 GCF_003061325.1 Microbacterium sp. HMWF026 | reverse complement strand
CGCGGGCACCCCGCGCCCCCTTCATCGGCACAAAACGGCGCCACCCAACGCACCCACCGACACGTCGCCGCCACCGAACGCAAGAACGGGCGGGATGCCGCAGCACCCCGCCCGTCCCCGCGCCCGGGTCACGAGACCTCGACGGACTCCTTCGCGGTCGCGGCCTTCGCGCGGCGGCGGGCGAGCAGGCGGTTGCGCCCCGCGGCCAGCAGCACCACGAGCAGCACCGCGTAGATGGTGAGCACGATCGGCCCCTGCAGCAGGGTGGTCAGGTCGCCGTTGGCGCTCATCGCGGCATCCCGCAGGCTCGTCTCGGCCAGCGGCCCGAGCACCATGCCGATGATGAGCGGGGCGAGCGGGTAGTCGTGCGCCCGCATCACGAAGCCGAGCAGTCCGATCGCCAACAGCAGCAGCAGGTCGAACGTGGCACCCGAGGTGGCGTAGATGCCGAGTCCGCAGAACACCGCGATCGCGGCGTACAGGTACGGGCGGGGGATCAGCAGCAGCTTCGCCCACAGCATCGCGAACGGCAGGTTCAGCACCAGCAGCACGATCATCGCGATGAAGAAGCTCGCGATGAGCGCCCACACCAGGTCGGGCGAACGCTCGAACAGCAGCGGGCCGGGCTGCAGCCCGTACTGGCGGAACGCGGCGAGCATGATGGCCGCGGTCGCCGACACCGGCAGACCGAGCGCCAGGAGCGAACCCATCGCCATGCCCGTGGTCGAATTGCCCGCCGCCTCGGGCGCCGCGAGGCCGCGGATCGCCCCCTTGCCGAACATGGGGTTCCTTCGGCGCGCGTCGAGACGCTTCTCGAGGCCGTACGACAGGAACGTCGGGATCTCGGATCCGCCCGCGGGGATCACGCCGAACGGCAGGCCGATCGCCGTGCCGCGCAGCCACGCGGGAGCCGCCTCGCGGAACTCGCGCCGCGTCAGCCAGGGCCGCCCCGACGGCCGGACCATCGCCCGACCCCGCACGTGCCGCTCCAGCGCGGCGACGTGGATGACCTCGCCGAGGGCCAGGATGCCGACGGTCACCGTCACGAGCGAGATGCCGTCGAACAGGTTGGGCGAGTCCAGCGTGAAGCGCGGCGTGCCGGTGACGCCGTCGATACCGACCACCGCGATCCCGAGGCCCAGGAACAGCGAGGCCAGTCCCTTCGCGGCGTTGTCGGTGACGACCGACGAGGTCGCCGCGAACGCGAAGATCGCCAGGGCGAAGAACTCCGCCGGCCCGAAGCTGCTGGACAGCCCGGCCAGCAGCGGTGCAAAGAACACCAGCAGGGTTGCCGCGATCATGCCGCCGACGAAGGCGCCGATGGCCGCGGTGGCCAGGGCCTGCGCGGCCCGGCCGTTCAGCGCCATCTTGTGCCCCTCGAAGGTCGACGCGATCGCCGAGGCCTGACCGGGGGTGTTCATCAGGATGCCGGTCGTCGAGTCGCCGAACAGCCCGCCGAAGTACACGCCCGAGAACATGATGAACGCCGCGGTGGGGTCGAGCGAGAACGTCACCGGCAGCAGCAGCGCGACCGCCATCGACGAGCCCAGTCCCGGCATGACGCCGACGGCGGTGCCCAGGACGCAGCCGACGACGACCCAGATGAGGTTCTGCCACGTGAGAGCCCCGGCGAATCCCTCGCCGAGCAGGATCAGTGC
>NZ_QAJB01000167.1:0-24716 GCF_003061325.1 Microbacterium sp. HMWF026 | reverse complement strand
GCGGTGCCCAGGACGCAGCCGACGACGACCCAGATGAGGTTCTGCCACGTGAGAGCCCCGGCGAATCCCTCGCCGAGCAGGATCAGTGCGTCCATGTCAGAAGCTCCATCCGAGGATTCCCGAGGGCAGGGACAGCCCGAGGCCCATGTCGAAGGCGATGTAGCTGAGCGAGCTGATCGTCAGCCCGACCAGGAGCGCGAAGAGCATCCGGCGCTGGCCGAATCCGCGCGCGATGCCGGCGAACAGCAGCGCGGCCGCGACGATCCAGCCCAGGATGCCGAGCACGAACGCGAACACGAGGAACGACCCGGCGACCCAGGCGAACGAGCGCCAGTCGACGCTTACCGCGCGATCGCCGGCCTCTTCGTCTTCGGCCGTGGGGGTGACCAGTGCCCCGCGGACGGCGCCCACGGCGAGGATGCCGGCGAACAGGAACAGCCCCGCCGCGATGATCGCCGGGAAGAACTGCGGCCCGGGGAAGGCGGCGTTGGCGGGCACCCTTATGGTGACGATGCCGACGAGCAGGTACACCGCGAAGGCGACGAGCACCCCCGGCATGATGAGCGCCTTGGCGATGCCGCGCAGACCGCTGCCGCGCTGAAAGCGCAGGCGGTCGCCGACCGTCGCCGAGACGGACGTGGGGTTGTTGGACGGCATCACAGGCCCATCTCCTCGTACAGCAGCTCGATGCGCTCGCGCTCGTCGACCAGGAAGGCGTCGAGGTCGGCTCCCGTGATCAGGCGCTCGGTCCAGTGGTAGCGGGCGCGGGCATCGGCCCACTCGGGCGTGGCGACCGAGTCGAGCACCAGCTCGGTGAGCCCGTCGACCTGCTCGTCGCTGAGTCCGCTCGGGGCGGCGAGCATGCGCCAGTTGGTGAGGCCGACCTGGTACCCCTGGTCGACCGCGGTGGGGATGTCGATGCCCTCGATGGGTTCGGCGGCGACCAGCGCGAGGGCGCGCAGACGGCCGGATTCGATCTGGTCGATGTTGTCGGGGTAGCCGCCCGCGGCCGCCTGGGCGGTGCCGTTGAGCAGGGCCTGGATGGCCTCGCCGCCGCCGTCGGACGAGATGTAGGTCATGTCCACCGGGGCGATGCCGGCGGCGAGCGCGAGTTCGGCGACGACCAGCTGGTCGAACGACCCTCCGCCGGTCCAGGGCAGCGCGCGAGGGTCCTGCTTCCAGGCCGCGACGAGGTCGTCGAGGCTCTGGTAGGGCGAATCCGCGGGGACGACGATGACGTCGTACTCCTCGACCATGACGGCCAACGGCGTGACGTCGTCGAGGGTCGCGGCCGAGCCGAACTGCACGGTCGCGGCCAGCAGGCCGGTGCCGCCGACGAGCAGGTTGCCGGGCTGTCCCGAGAGCACCGAGACGTTGCCCAGGGCGATCGTGCCGCCCGCGCCGGGCATGTTGACCACCTGGACGTTGTTGACCAGGCCGTTGGCCTTCTGCGCCTGCTGCAGCTCGCGCGCGACGCCGTCCCACCCGCCGCCCGCCGCCGCGGGGGCGATGATCGTCATCGAGGCGTGGATGTCGTCGCCGGCGGATGCCGAGGTGATCGAGCCGTACGAGGCGACGGCGATGGCCGTGGCGGCGACCGCTCCCCCCGCGATGCGGCCGATCCATCGGCGACGCGGCCGGTCGGCCGGTGGATGGTCAGGGACAGATGAGAGCGTAGGCTCCGTCATCACAGCTCCTCCTTGCGAACGTCGTCGTTGCGCAGAATGCGACGACGCTCTCAGCCGGAGCGGGCGCAGCGCACCCCCCGGTCGCTTTGTGCTCATATTGCGTGCGAAAGAGAGCCCCCATGCGCGAGTCCCCGTCCCCGGCCACCGCCCGGGTCGTACGGCGCGCGCTCGTGGTGCTGCCGAGCCTGATCGTGCTCGCGGCGGTGGGCCTGACCACCGTGATCGCCGCGTCCGTGCAGGAGCGCCGGATCCGCGACGACACGGCCGATCGCGTCTTCGACGTGGCCGCGGGTCTCGCCGAGCTGGACGACGTGCGGGCGGCAGCGGCGAGCGTCTCGGCATCCGGCGCACCCGCTGATCTGGCCGACGCCGTCGACCTCGCCCCGGCGACCACCGTGCTGCAGCCCCTGGCTGACCTGGTCGAGCGCACGACCGGGGTGTTCTACGTGGTCGTGACCGACGACGAGGGGGTGCGCATCACCCACCCCGACACCGCGCAGCGCGGCCGTCAGGTCGAGACGGCCAACGCGAGCGTGCTCGCGGGTACGCCCTTCCTGGGCACCGAGACCGGCCCGTCGGGTAGCTCGCTGCGCGCCAAGGTGCCGATCCGCGACGGTGACGCCGTGGTCGGCATGGTCGCGGTGGGGGTGCTGGAGTCGCGGATCCTGTCCGAGCGCGACGAGGCGCTGGGGGCGCTGCTGCCGTGGAGTCTGGGGGCTCTGGTGGCCGGCACCCTGGCGTCGTCGCTGCTCGCCGCGGCGATCGAGAGGCGCTTTCGCCGCGCCGACGCACTCGCCGCCGAGCAGGAGCAGACCGCGCGCACGGTGACGGCGTTGCGCGAGCAGGCGCACGAGTTCGGCACGCGCCTGCACGTGCTGCACGGCCTGGTGTCGCACGGCGACACGCGTGACGCGCTCGCCTACATCTCGGACGCCGTCCCGACGCTGACCCCGCGCGAGCCCTCGGACACCCGGCTCGGCCCCTCGGTCATGGGGGCGAGTCTCGAGGCCCTGCGCGCCGAGGTGTCGGCCCTGGGCGCCCACCTCGAGGTGCAGGTCGACCGCGATCTGCCGGTCGACGAGACCGTGTTGATGGTGCTGGCGAACCTGTGCCGCAACGCCGCCGAGGCGGGCGCCTCGCGCGTGCGCTGCACGCTGTCGCAGGTGGGCGAGACCCTGCACGGCGCAGTCGACGACGACGGACCGGGGCTCGACGCCCGCGACATCGAGCGGGCGTTCGCAGCGGGGTTCTCGTCGAAGAGGGATGCCAGGGGCACCGGCCGCGGGATCGGTCTGGCGCTCGTGCGCCGTGCGGTCGGCGACCGCGGCGGCGAGATCCTGGTGGGCCGCTCGGCGTTCGGCGGGGCGCGCTTCGCGTTCGAGATGGCGGTGCCGCGGTGACGGCGCCGGCGATCCGGGTACTCGTCGTCGACGACGACGCCGCGGCCCGGGCCCTGCACGGACGCTCGATCGACGAGGTGCCGGGTTTCCGCCTGGTCGGCTCGGCCGCGACCGGTGAGGCGGCGGTCGCGCGCGCCCGTGACGGGGTCGACCTGGTGCTGCTCGACATGCGCCTGCCCGACATCAGCGGGGTCGAGGTGCTGCACCGGCTGCGCACCCTCGGTGCGCAGGGCCTGGACGTGCTCGTGATCAGCTCGTCGCAGGATCAGGTGACGGTGCGTCAGGCCCTCGCGGCGCATGTGGTGGGCTACCTCGTGAAGCCGTTCACGCAGGACGTGCTGCGACGCCGCCTCGACACGTACCGCGAAGAACGCCGCGCCCGCGCCGAGGCCGACCGCGACCGGGCGCTGTCGCAGAGCGACATCGATCGTCTGCTGGGCACCGGCAGCGTACGGGTGCCTGAAAGGACCTCACCCGGTTCGCTGCCGAAAGGGCTCGCCGAGGTCACCCTCGACCGGGTGCGCGAGAGCCTCGATCCGGTCTCGTTCGCGTCGGCCGCCGAGGTCGCCACGGCGTGCGGTCTGTCGCGCGCGACGGCCCAGCGGTACCTGGAGCACCTCGTCGCGACCGGCGTGCTGGATCTCGCGCACCGCTACGGGGCGCGCGGACGCCCGCGGATCCTGTACCGGCTCGCTCCGCCGCCGCCGGGCTGAGGGGTCGCGCGGCGGTCGGTCCGGAAGCGACGGGGCCGAGGCGCGGGCCACCCCGCGTGGTCAGGCGCGCTCGTCGCGGTCGGCGCCCGACCACAGGTCGCCGCACTCGACCAGCTCCGCCTCGCGGGCGATCAGGTACGGACGCGCGCCGACGTCGCCGCGGACGGCGGCCGACAAGGGTGCCCAGTGCTCCCGCCCCAGCAGCACGGGATGCCCCGGCGCACCGTCGTACGTCGCCTGCGCGAGCGCGTCGGGTGCGGCCCGTCGCCGTACCCGGGCCACCGCGGCGGGGACGATGTCGGGGGTGTCGACCGGCAGCACGAGCGCCGCGACCGCGTCCCCCTCGGCGAGCGAGCGCAGCCCCGCTCGCAACGACGCCGCGACCCCCGTGGCCCAGTCCTCGGCCCGCACGACCGACACCCCCGCCGGCACGAGCGCCGTCGCCTCGTCGGCGGCGGCGCCGAGCACGACGGTGACGTCGCGGCATCCGCCCTCGAGCAGGGATCGCACGCCCAGCACCAGCCACGGCGTGCCCGCCGCGGTGCGCGCGAGGGCCTTGGGCCCGCCGAAGCGCCGCCCCGCCCCCGCGGCCAGCACCAGTCCCGAGACGGCGGCAGAGGGCTCGGGCGGCATGGTCACGACAGCGTAGCGTGCACGAAACACGCCCCGACTACGGTCGCGTCCATGCTCGATCTGGCCGCCGACCTGGTGCCGTTGATGGATGCCGGCGTCCCCGTCGCGGCCGTCACGGTCACCGCGGTGGTGCGCAGCGCCCCGCGCGGCGTCGGCGCCACCCTCGCCGTCACCCGCGACGCGCGCGTGATCGGCTCGATCTCGGGCGGATGCGTCGAGAGCGACGCCGTGATGCTGGGCCTCGACGCCCTGCGCACCGGAACGGTCCGGCGCGCGCGCTCCGGTTTCACCGCCGACGGGACCGTCACCCCCATCGCCGCGGGGCTCGCGTGCGGCGGCGCCGTCGACGTCGTCGCCTACCCCCTCGACGCCGACGCGCGACCCGCCCTCGACGCCGCGCGGGCCGGGCGAGCCGCGACCCTTCGTCTCGAGCTCGACGGCGAGCCCCTCGTCCTGCACCGCCCCGCCGCACCGCGCCTGATGATCCTCGGCGCCGGCGAGCACGCGGCGGCCCTGTGTCGCGTCGGCGCCGCCGCCGGATTCGCGGTGACCGTGTGCGATGACTGGGCCCTGCTCGCCACGCGGGAGCGTTTTCCCGAGGCGGCCGAGGTCGTCGTCGCCGCCCCGCACGATTACCTCGCCACCCTCGACGACCCCGACGAGCGCACCGCCGTGTGCGTCCTGACGCACGACGAGCGCCTCGACGTCCCCGCGTTGCGCGCAGCCCTGCGCCTGCCGGTGGGATTCGTCGGCGCGATGGGCGCGCGGGCGACCGTGAACCGCCGCGCCCAGCTGCTGCGCGCGGCCGGGGTGACGGATGCCGAGCTCTCGCGCCTGCACTCCCCCCTCGGCCTGGATCTGGGCGGGTCGTCGCCCGAAGAGACGGCGCTGTCGGTGATCGCCGAGATCGTGGCATCCCGTCACTCCGCCAGCGCGCGGCCGCTGCGCGAGGGCACCGGCGCACGCCTGCACGGCGGGGCGACGTCCCGCGCCGACGAGGGCGCGGTCTTCTGCGGCGTGAGGAGCGCATGAGCGTCCTCGTCGTGCGCGGGGCGGTGGCGGTCCTCGAAGACGCCGGCCGCGTGCGCACCGGCGACGTCATCGTCGTCGACGGCGCCGTGGTCGACGACGCCGATACGACGGATGCCGAGATCCTCGACGCGAGCGGATGCGTGGTCACCGCGGGCCTGGTCAACGCCCACCACCACCTGCTGCAGACGGCGTTCCGGACGCTGCCGGGAACGCGCGGCATCCCGATGCGCGAGTGGCTGCCCGCGATGGCCGCGGCCTACACCGCCGCGGGGATCGACCCCGAGCTGACGGGGCTCGCCGCCCGGGCGGGGCTCGCCGAGGCGCTCCTGAGCGGAGTGACGACCGTCGCCGACCACCATCTCACCTGGCCCTCGGGCGCCGACACGGTGGGCATGGCGCGGGCCACTGCTGCGGCGGCGGCCGATCTCGGCGCGCGCCTCGTCTTCGTCCGCGGAGCCGCCCGCGACGACCCGCAAGAGGCCGCGTCCTCGGCCCAGGCGATCGTCGACGCCCTCGTCCCCGACCGTCCCGGCGGCGTCTCGGCCGACGGCATGCTGCAGGTCGCCGTCGGTCCCGCGGGCGTCCACAGCGACCCCCGCGAGACCTTCGACCTGCTCGGCGAGGTCGCCCATCGCCACGGACTGCGCCGACGCACCCAGGCGAACGAGGTCGTCGACGTCGAGATCGCCCTCGAGCGGTACGGCCGCCGCCCCCTCGACCTGCTCGAGGACTGGGGATGGCTCGCCCCCGACGTCACCCTCGCCCACCTGTGCGACGTCACCCCCGACGAGATCGGACGGGTCGCTGCATCCGGGACCTCCGCCACCCACGCCCCGGGATGCGACGTGCCGATGGGATGGGGGGTGGCTCCGGTCCGCGCGCTGCGCGACGCCGGGATCGCCGTCGGACTCGGAACCAGCGGCGGCGGCAGCAACGACGCGGGACACCTGCTCGCGGACGCCCGCCTGGCGATGCAGGTCTCGGCCCTCGTGGGGCCGCAGCTGCCGGCATCCGAGGTGCTGTCGATGGCGACCTCGGGATCGGCCGACGGACTGGGGCGGACCGAGCTCGGTCGCCTCACGCCGGGATCGACCGCGGACCTCTGCCTGTGGGATGTCTCGGGCGTCGCCGACGCCGGGGTCGCCGATCCCGTCGCGGGGCTGCTGTGGGCCTCGCCGGGGCGACGCCCCCGCACCGTCGTGGTCGGCGGACGCGTCGTCGTCGACGCCGGGCGACTCGTGCGCGCCGACGAGGGCGAGATCGTCGCCCGCCTGTTCGAGAGGGTGACACGATGACCTCCATGGCACCACCGGCACCGCTTCCCCCCGCCGAATCCAGCGACGAACGCCTCGGCGCGCACCTGCGGGGCCTGCGCAAAGCGCGCGGCCTCACCTTGACGCAGCTCGCCGAGGCGGCCGATCTGTCGCACCCGTTCCTCAGCCAGCTCGAACGCGGGCTGGCGCGACCCAGCATGGCCAGCCTCGAGCGACTCGCCCGCGCCCTCGGCACCAGTCGCGTCGAGCTGATCGCCGGCTCCGAGCCCCCGCGTGCGGAGCAGGACTGCCGGCCGTCGTTCGTCGCCGCGGGTGAGGGGGTCATCGGGCCCTATGCCGAGGGCACCGCGCGCCTGCTGGCCGAGGGACCGCGCCGCTTCGAACCGCTCGAATTCACGGGGTCGAACAGCGCGCCCGGCGACCACTACGTGCACGACGAGGACGAGTTCCTCACGGTGCTCGAGGGGACGATCGTCATCTCGTTCGGCCCCTTCGGCGAGCGCACCCTGGCCGTGGGCGATTCGGTCTACTGCCGCTCGGGCACGCCGCACCGGTGGCACTCGCCCGACGGTTCGACGTACCGCCTGCTGATCGTGAAAGAAGTGGTCCACGGCGACGGCGCCGAGGTGTGATCGTGAAAGAGGACGCATGAGCGCAGGAGTGACCTTCGAGGCCGTCGTGACCGGACGCCGCGATGCCGCGGACGGTGTCGTCGTGCTCGACCTCGAGCGGGCGACGGGGACCCTGCCGCACTGGGCGCCCGGGGCGCACATCGACGTCGTGCTGCCCACCGGTATCGAGCGGCAGTACTCGCTCTGCGGCTCGCCGGCCGCGCGCGGCACCTGGCGCATCGGGGTGCTGCGCGAACGCGAGGGGTCGGTGTGGCTCCACGACAACGCCCACGTCGGAGCGACGCTGCGCGTGCGGGGACCGGCGAACCACTTCCTCTTCGCCCCCACCGCCGGGCGGTCGTACGTGTTCGTCGCGGGCGGGATCGGCATCACGCCGATCGTGCCGATGATCGAGGCGGCCGAGGCCGCGGGGGCGACCTGGACGCTGCTGTACGCGGGGCGGTCGCGCCGCACGATGGCCTTCGTCGACGAGCTGGTCGAGCGCTACGGCGAGCGCATCGAGGTCTTCGCCGCCGACGAGGGGCACCGGCTCGACCTGTCCGCGCGCTTCGCCACCCCGACGGCACGGACCGTCGTCTACGCGTGCGGCCCCGCGCGCCTTCTCGAGAGACTCGAGGATGCCATGGCCGGCTGGCCCCGCGGCAGCCTCCACCTCGAGCGGTTCGAGGCGAAGGTGCTCGGCGACCCGGTCTGGACGGAGCCGTTCGAGGTCGACCTCATGATGTCGGGTCTCACCCTGACGGTGCCGCCGGAGCGCTCGATCCTCGACGTCGTCGAGGAGGCGGGCGCGGTCGTGCCCTCGAGTTGCCGGGTCGGCACCTGCGGGACGTGCGAAGTGCCGGTGATCGACGGCGAGGTCGAGCACCGCGACTCGGTGCTGTCGCCGGAGGAACAGGACGCGAACCGCTCGATGATGGTGTGCGTCTCGCGCGCGGCGTGCGGGCGGATCACGCTCGAGCTCTGACGCCCGCGGCATCCCCGCGCCTCGCAGGCGCAGCCCGCCTGAGGTGCGGTCGACGGCGACCGGTATCCCTCTCGAGCGCCGCCGACGCGGTATCCACTTTGCGAAAGACTCCCCCCTGGTCGAGACCCCGACCTATGGTTTTGCTCACATAGCGGTCTCACCCCCGCTTGGCAGCCCGATAATCGGGCCGGTACGCAATGACGCGGACACCTTTTCGCGTCTCGACGAGAGAGACAGGAAGCATGGCAACGATCGGCATCGTCGGCGCCGGAGTCGCAGGTCTTCACCTGGGACTGCACCTGCGGCAGCAGGGACGCGACGTCACCATCTACACCAACCGCACGGCCCAGCAGGTAGCCGACGGCAAGGTGATGAACTCCGTCGCGCACATGAGCGCGACCATCGACATCGAACGCGAGCTCGGGATCGCCGACTGGCCGGAGACGGATGCCGAATACTCGCTCCACCACCACTACAACGGCTGGGGAGAAGAGCGCCGGTTCAGCGGCTCCTTCGAAAAGCCCGCCCGCGTCATCGACTACCGGATCTACCTCCCGCGGCTCATGGACGAGTTCGAATCGCGCGGGGGAACGATCGAATACCGCGACCTCAGCGTCGCCGACATCGAGAACCTGACGGAGGTGCACGATCTCGTCGTCGTTTCGACGGGCAAAGGGGAGATCGGCGCGCTCTTCCCGCGGCGTGAGGATAAGTCCCCGTTCACCGCACCGCAGCGCAAGCTCGCCGTCGGCTTCTGGAAGGGCGTCGCCTCGCGCGAGCCGCGCGGAGTCGAGATCAGCCTCGCCCCGCCGGCCGGCGAGCTCCTCACCATCCCGATGTGGTCGTTCAGCGGCCTCGTCCACGCGCTGCTGTTCGAGAGCGTCCCCGGCGGCGCGCAAGAGGTCCTGACCGACTCGCGCTACGAGGACGACCCCGCCCGGTACCGGGAGGCGACGCTCTCCATCCTCGAGGAGTTCCACCCGTCGGTGTTCGAGCGCGTGGACGCGCGCGCGTTCGAGCTGCAGAACGGGGCGAAGGACATCCTGCAGGGCGCCGTCACCCCCGTCCTGCGCGAGGATTACACGCTCCTGCCCAACGGGCGGTTCCTGCTCGCGCTCGGCGACGTGCACATGACCGTCGATCCGATCCAGGCTCAGGGGGCCAACTCGGCCGCGTACTCGGCGAAGGTCATCGCGGATGCCGTCGCCGAAGACCAGGTGTTCGACGAGCGCTTCATGAAGAAGGTGGCGCGACGCCGTGCGGAGCGCCTCGAGGCATCCAACGACTGGGTCAACACCATCATCCAGACGCCGCCCGCCCCGCACATCCCCGAGCTGTTCTCGGCGATGGTGCACGATCAGGCGCTTGCCGATCGCTTCACCGAGAACTTCAACTACCCCATCCGCCAGGTCGATCTGCTCGGCACGTCCGAGCGCGTCGCCGCATCACGGGCCGCCACCGCGGCCCTGGTCTAGGAGTCCGCATGCACAAGCTCATCGTTCTCTACCCCGAGCCCGTCGACCGGTCCGCCTTCGTGGACTACTACGAGAAGACGCACCTCCCGCTCGCACAACGGCTGCCCGGCCTGCGCAGCTGGCGGTACTCCGTCGAGGTGAGCCCCGACCCCGACGGGAATCCCCCCGCGTACTTCGCGGTCTTCGAAGCCGAGTTCGACGACGCCGAAGCCTTCCGCTCTGCGATGGGGTCGTCCGAGGGCCGGGCCGTCGCGTCCGACGTCCCGAACTACGCGTCAGGCGGGGCCGTCATCCTCGACTACGCGCTCGCGGGAGGAGGTGCAGCATGAACGACGAGCTCAGCCCCGAGCAGGTCGACTTCCGGCACGCGATGGCCAACCTCGCCGCCGCCGTTCACATCGTGACGTCGGACGGGCCGCACGGACGGGTCGGCATCACGGTGAGCGCCGCGTGCTCGGTCACGGATTCGCCCCCCACGATCCTCGTCTGCATCAACCGCCGCAGCGCCACCAGGAACGTCTTCGCCCGCAACGGCAGGCTGGCCCTGAACATCCTCGCTGCCGACCAGGAGGAGCTCGCCCGGCATTTCTCCGGCCAGACGGGCGTCCCCATGCCCGAGCGGTTCGCGTGGGACATCTGGACCGATCTCGCGGGGGTGCCCACGCTCACGCAGGCCCGGGCCGCGCTGTCGGGGCGGGTGGTCAGCCTTCTCGAACAGGGCACGCACACGATCTTCTTCGTCGAGATCGACGCCATCCGCAACCGCGAAGACGTTCAAGCGCTGGTGTACGACAGGCGTGCCTTCCACGCCGTCGGCGCCGTCGCCTGACGCGGACGCGACCGACCGCACCGCCGACCACACGGAGACAAGGATGTCTGTGGGACCGCCCCGCGCGCAGATCGCCCTCTCGGCCCGCGCGCGCTCGCTCGAAGAAGCGCACGCTCTGGGAGCGTCGCTGTTCTACCCGCATGTCCTGACGCCCCTGGGTCCCAAGGACGACGTCGGCCTCGTGGCGTCGGCGGCGCGGTTGGGGCCCGTGACCGCCGGCGTTCTGGAGTACTCCTCGGGCATTCGCATCGACACCGGGGAGTACGGGTCGGCGGTGCAGGTGAACGTTCCCCTGTTCGGTTCGCTGAAGACGACGATCGGCGACGAACACGTGCGCGCGACGAACCGGATCGCCGCCGTGTATCCCCACGACGTCCCCACCATCATCGCCGGCTGGGACAGCCCGTTGGCGATGCTGGCCGTCAAGCTCGACCGTCTCACCGTCGAGCGCCGTCTGCAGCAGTACGAGCAGGCCGTGGACCTGCACGGCGTCCCGACTCTGGACGTGCGTACGGGGCCCTCCGCCGACTGGGTGGCGGCGGTCCGACGCGTCATCGCGACCGCCCAACGCCTGCCCGCGATGGACGAGGGCCTCGTCCGGTTCCTGGCGGACCGTTGCATCGACGGTCTCGTCCTGGCACTGACGGCGGACCCGAGCTCGCCGTCGTCGACGGACGCCGCGACGGATCAGACCATCGTCGACAGGGCCCGTGAGGCGATCACCTACTCCAGCGGGCCACTGCTCTCCCTGCACGACCTCTCGCAGTACGTCGGCGTGAACGCCCGCTCGCTCCAGCTCTCCTTCAAACGCGTCCTCGGTCAGACACCGATGCAGGTACAGCGCCGGGAACGTCTGCATCGCGTGGCGCGCGAGCTCAAGGCATCCGCGCACGGGGTCGACCGCGTCCAGACGATCGCGCTCAAGCACGGGTTCACGCACCTGGGCAGATTCTCGGCCGAGTACGAGCGGACCTTCGGCGAGCTCC
This sequence comes from Microbacterium sp. HMWF026, assembly GCF_003061325.1. Classification (NCBI taxonomy): domain Bacteria; kingdom Bacillati; phylum Actinomycetota; class Actinomycetes; order Micrococcales; family Microbacteriaceae; genus Microbacterium; species Microbacterium sp. HMWF026. The sequence continues at coordinate 13,090 of NZ_QAJB01000167.1, read as the reverse complement.
CCTCCCGCACGCTCGCCCGCTGACCACCGCCTCCTCGGACGCGACCGAGCGGGGCGTCGACCGACGTCCCCGTCCCCGACCCCCGGGCGACGGGCCACCCCTGACGAAAGGCTCTGATGTTCACCTCTTCCTCTCTCCTGGATCTCGTCGCGGATGAGACCGGTCGCGGGATCGCATCCCTCGACCCCGCGACCGGCGAGACCATCGCATCCTTCCGCCCGGTGACCGTCGCCGAGCTGCACGAAAGCGTGGATCGCGCGGCGCACGCGCAGCCGGCGTGGGCCTCCCTCTCCGACGCCGAACGTCGTCGCTTCCTCCACCGGGCGGCCGACGCCATCGAGGAATCCACCGAAGCGCTCGCGGAGTTGCTCTCACGGGAGCAGGGAAAGCCCCTCAACGGGCCGAACGCCCGATTCGAGGTCGGAGGTTGCGTGGCCTGGCTCCGTGCGACGGCCGAGACCGAGATCCCCGTCGAGGTGCTCGTCGACGACGAGACGGGCAGGGCCGAGATGCACTACCGCCCCCTCGGCGTCGTCGGTGCGATCTCCCCGTGGAACTGGCCCATGATGATCTCGATCTGGCAGATCGCGCCTTCTCTGCGGATGGGCAACACCGTGGTCCTCAAGCCGGCGGAGACCACGACCCTCTCGGTGCTGGCGCTGGTCGCCGTCATGAACACCGTCCTCCCGGCGGACGTGCTCATCGCCGTCCCGGGTGCGGGCGGAACCGTCGGAGATGCGCTCGTGCGCAGTCCGAAGGTGAGCAAAGTGATGTTCACCGGTTCCACGGCCGTCGGCAAGAAGATCATCGAGGCGTCCGCCGCCAACGTCACGCGTCTCACCCTCGAGCTCGGCGGAAACGATGCCGGTATCGTCCTCCCCGACGTCGACCCGGCGGTCATCGCGGAGGACCTCTTCTGGGGCGCCTTCATCAACACCGGTCAGACGTGCGCGGCACTGAAGCGCCTCTACGTCCACGACGACGTCTACGACCGGGTCGTCGACGAGCTGACGAAGGTCGCCGCAGCCGTGCCCATGGGGCGCGGACTGGACGAGGCGAACGTGCTGGGGCCGCTACAGAACCGGGCGCAGTTCACGATCGTCGACGAGTTGGTCGAGGCGGCGAAGGCCTCGGGCGCACGCGTGGTGCTCGGAGGCGATCCGGACCGCGACGCGGTGGGGAACTTCTACCCCACCACGCTCGTCGCCGACATCGACCCCCGGGAGCGCCTCGTCGTGGAGGAGCAGTTCGGCCCGGCGCTGCCGATCATCCGCTACACCGACCTCGACGAGGTCATCGGTCTCGCGAACGCCCTGGAGTACGGCCTCGGCGCCTCCGTCTGGTCCCCGGATCGGAGCAGGGCCCTCGAGGTCGCCGCGCGCCTCACCGCGGGGACGGTCTGGATCAACTCGCACGGCGGGTTGCACCCGCTGGTGCCCTTCGGCGGGGCGAAGCAATCCGGATACGGTCGCGAGTTCGGACTCGAAGGGCTCAAAGCGGTGGCGGAGCCCCAGGTCATCAGCGGGTGACGGTCAGTCCGTCCAGACGTCGAAGGTCCGCCCCAGGCGCTGAACCGCTCTGCGCAGGGCCTCGACGGAGTCGGCCAGCGGCCGGGTGGCGTGGGGAAAGACAATCGCCACGCTCGCGAGCTGCCCGTCGCGGATCCTGACCGGAGCGGCCACCGATTCGAAGCCGGCGAAGGGAGAGCCCTTGGTGTGGACGACACCCCGCGACCGCGCCAGGGTGATCTCGTCGGCCTCGTACGGCTCAGCCGGCCCGAGGGAGAGGATCGCCATCCCCGGCGCGCCGTCGGCCGCGGGCAGACGCGTCCCGCGCCGGATCGCCACCGACGCGGAGTACGCCGCCGGTCGCACCGAGGACAGGACCACTACGTCGTCGCGCTGCGGGATGCAGAGGATCGCCGTCGAACTCGTCTCGTTCGCCAGTTCGGTCAGCACCTCTTCGATGCGCACCTCGCCCTCGCGCAGTCCCGCGTCCGCGAACGCCGCCAGTCCCAGACCGATCGTGTAGCGACCGTCCGTCGTGCGGGTGACGAACGCGTAGTCCTCGAACGTGCGCAGGATGCGGTAGGCGTTCGATCGCGGGATGCTGAGGGCCTCCGCGAGTTCGTGACTCGAGCGGGGCCGGCCGTCCGCGAGCACCTGCAGCGCGTCGAGCGCACGCCCGAGGGTCTGCGAACGCATCGTCGGACTGCCGGAGGAAGACACCGCCTCAGGCTATCGGGGACGCCGACGCCCCCGGCGAGGCGACGTGCGCGAAGGGGACGGACGTCGCGGCATCGCGTGGATAGACAAGCCCGGGAAAGGTTTGTCACGAGGGTCACGCCGAGGAAATACAGCGGAAACGCGTGATTCCTAGCATCGGAGCATCGCCGGATGTTGGTCACACCAACACTGGTCGGCCGCCTCAGGCGACCCGCCCCGATGCCGTGGCTCCCGTCTCGCCACTCGCCCGAACGTTTCCCGGAGGCCCCCGTGTCCGCCGTTCCACCCGTCTCGATCGCCGCCCTGCGCGGCGTGCGCCTGACCTCGGGCGCCGTCGTCGACGTCGCGCTCGACGGCGACGAGGTGCTCGCGGTGGTACCGGCCGGCAGCCCCCTGCCCGATACCGACGGCGAGACCCTCGACCTCACCGGTTACTTGCTCACCGCGGCCGGAGCCGAGCCGCACGCGCACCTTGACAAGTCGCAGTCGTGGGATGCCATCCGGCCTCCCTTCGGAGACCTCGAGCGCGCGATCGAGAGCTGGCACGCCTTCGCCCTGACCCTCGACGAGGACGACACGCTGCGCCGGGCCCGCTCCACGGCGTTGCGGATGCTGGCATCCGGGATCACCGCCGTCCGCACGCACGTCGACCTGCTGCGCGGCGACGACGCGCTGACCGGCGTGCGCGCCCTCGTGCGCCTGCGTGACGAGCTCGCCGGCCTCATGGACATCGAACTCGTCGCCCTCGGCGGCCCCACGATCGCCGACGAGGTGTTCGAGGCCGCGCTCGACGCCGGGGTCGACCTCGTCGGCGGCGCGCCGCACCTCGCCGACGACCCGATCGCCGACCTCGAGCGCCTCATCGCCCTCGCGCGGCGTCGTGATGTGGGCCTCGACCTGCACACCGACGAGAGCCTCGCCGGCGCCGACACCCTGGCCGCCTACGCGCGGGCCGTCACCGGGTGGCATCGTCCGCGCTCCGCCGGGCACTGCGTGCGCCTCAGCATGATGCCCGCCACCGCCCTCGCCGACCTCGCCGCCGACGTGCGCGCGGCCGACATCGGCGTCATCGCCCTGCCGATCACCAACCTGTACCTGCAGGGATGGGATGCCGACCACGCCGTGCCCCGCGGGATCGCACCGATCGGCCGGCTCAAGGCCGCCGGCGTGCGCGTCGCCGCCGGCGCCGACAACGTCCGCGACCCGTTCAACCCCGTCGGTCGCTGCGACCACCTCGAGATCGCGTCGCTGCTCGTCAGCGCCGGACACCTCGCCCCCGAGGAGGCCCTCGCGGCCGTCACGACCGGGGCACGCGATGTGATGGGGCTTCCGTTCGCCGGACCCGTGCCGGGCGCGCGCGCCGACCTCGTCGCCATCCGGGCCGAATCGCTGGGCGACGCCGTCGCCTTCGCCAGCGCCGACCGCGTCGTGCTCCACCGCGGCCGGCTCGTCAGCCGCACCACCGTCTCGACCGAGACCGCGGCATCCGTCGCGGATCCCACCGCGCCCCTGCTGGACTTCCGCAACGTCGCCATGACGTTCCCCAACGGCACCACCGCGCTCTCGGGTGTCGACCTCACCGTCGGCCGCGGCGAATTCGTCAGCGTCGTCGGGCCCTCGGGCTGCGGCAAGTCGACGCTGCTGCGCATCGCCTCGGGCCTCGAGTCGGCGAGCGAAGGCACCGCGACCGTCAACACCGACCGCATCGGCTACGTCTTCCAGGACGCCACGCTGCTGCCCTGGCGCGACGTGCGCTCCAACGTCGAACTGCTCGCCGAGCTCAACTGGCAGCCCAAGCGCGTGCGCGCACCCAAGGCGCAGTGGGCGATCGACCTGGTCGGCCTGAACGGCTTCGAGAAGCACCTGCCCAAGCAGATGTCCGGCGGCATGAAGATGCGCACCTCGCTGGCCCGCTCGCTCACCCTCGACCCCGAGCTGTTCCTGTTCGACGAGCCGTTCGGCGCTCTCGACGAGATCACCCGCGAGCGCCTCAACGACGAACTCATCAAGATCTTCGTCGCCCAGCGCTTCGGGGGCCTGTTCATCACCCACTCGGTCTCCGAGGCCGTCTACCTCTCCACCAAGGTCGTCGTGATGTCGGGTCGCCCCGGCCACCTCGTCGACACCTTCGAGGTCCCCTTCGACCTGCCCCGCGACCCCGAGATCCGCTACACGGGCGAATTCGCGAAGCTCGTCGGCGAGGTCTCCCACGCCCTCCGGGAAGGACACTCATGAGCACCACCTCCGCAGAGCCGGTCGTCGCCGCGTCGGACGCGTCCACGGCATCCCCTCCTCCGCCCGTCGAGCCGCCCCGCCCGCGCGCGGGCGCCCGCCGCCGTGGCTTCGGCGCCAACGCGGCCCTCGTGGGCCCGCCGCTCGGGGTCCTCGTCGTGCTCATCGGCGCCTGGTACGGCGTCTCGATCGCGCTGAGCGCCTCGGGCAAGGGCTTCCTGCTGCCGATGCCGCACGAGATGTTCACCCTCGGCTTCTTCGACCCGCAGGTCGGCGCCGACATCTGGGTCGCCCTGTTCCGCACGACGGGCGTCGCCCTCACGGGACTCGCGATCGCGATGGTCATCGGCATCGGGTGGGCGATCGCGATGTCGATGGCCCGCTGGATCGAGCGCTCCACCTACGCCTACGCCGTGGTGCTGCAGTGCATCCCGATCCTCGCCCTCGTGCCGCTCGTCGGCTTCTGGTTCGGCTACGAGTTCCTCGCCCGCGTGATCGTGTGCGTACTGATCGCCCTGTTCCCGATGGTGTCGAACACCCTGTTCGGCCTGCAGTCGGTCGACAAGTCGCAGCGCGAGCTCTTCCGCCTGCAGAAGGCCGACCGGTGGACGGTGCTCACCAAGCTCACCCTCCCGGCGGCCCTGCCCTCGATCTTCGTCGGCATGCGCACCTCGGCCGGTCTGTCGGTCATCGGCGCGATCGTCGGCGACTACTTCTTCCGCCGCGGCGAGCCGGGCATCGGTTCGTTGATCGCCAACTACCAGTCGCGCCTGCAGAGCGCCGAACTGTTCGCCGCGATCCTCGCCGCCTGCCTGCTCGGCGTCGCGATCTTCGCCCTCTTCGGCTGGCTGTCGAAGGTGGCCGTCGGCCGCTGGTACGACAGCACGCTCTGACCCGACCCCGGATGCCACGCCTCCCCCGCACAGGATGTGCGGGGGGCGGTGTCCGGCGTTCCCGAAAACACCGTTTCCGTCCTACGCACCGCCCTGTACCCGACAGTCACACCGTCACAGAAAGCGAACCAGCATGCAGCGCTCCACCCTTCTCCGCGGCACCGCCGTCACCGGCGCCGTCGCGATCGCCCTCACCCTGACCTCGTGCGCCGGTAGCGCCGCCGAGAGCGCCCCCGCCGCCGACATGGAGATCGGCTCGGTCGACCTCTCGACGGACTGCCCCTCGACCGTCGTCATCCAGACGGACTGGAACCCCGAGGCCGAGCACGGTCACCTCTACGAGATGATCAAGGACGACTACACGATCGACGCCAACACGAAGGCGGTCACCGGTCCCCTCATGTCGGACGGCGAATACACCGGCGTCAACCTCGAGATCCGCGCCGGCGGTCCCGCGATCGGCTTCCAGACGGTGTCGGCCCAGATGTATCAGGACGACGCGATCACCCTCGGCTACGTCAGCACCGACGAGGCGATCCAGCTCTCGGGCACGACGCCCACCAAGGCCGTGTTCGCCCCCCTCGACATCAGCCCGACCATGGTGATGTGGGACCCGGCGACCTACCCGAACGTCAAGACGGTGGATGACGTCAAGGGCGCTCTCTCGGCGAACGGCGGCGTGTGGCGCTACTTCGACGGCTCGGCCTACATCGAGTACCTCAAGAGCGCGGGCCTGGCCGACTCGGCCATCCTCGACGGCTCGTACGACGGCACGCCGTCGAACTTCGTCGCCGCCGGTGGCAAGGACATGCAGCAGGGCTTCGCCTCGGCCGAGCCGTACGTCTACCAGAACGAGGTCTCGGCGTGGGGCAAGCCCGTCGACTTCGCGCTCATCCACGACGCCGGATGGCAGACGTACCAGTCGTCGGTGTCGGTCAAGGCCGGCGACTTCGACAAGCTCAGCCCCTGCCTCGAGAAGCTCGTCCCCGTGCTGCAGAAGGCGGGCGTCGCGTATTACAAGGACCCGTCCGCCGCGAACGACCTGATCCTCAAGCTCGTCGACGAGTACGCCACGGGCTGGACGTACACGCAGGGCGTCGCCGACTACTCGGTCAAGACGCAGGTCGACCTGGGCCTGGTCGGCAACGGCCCCGACGCGACCTACGGCAACTTCGACGAGGGTCGCTTCGACGACTTCTTCACCAAGGCGAGCAAGGTCTACACCGACCTCGGCACCCCGCCGGCGTCGGGCTACACCCCGGCCGACCTGTACACGAACCAGTTCATCGACACGTCGATCTCGTTCTGACCCGACGGCCCGGTCCGCCTCGCGCGGGCCGGGCCGTCCGGTTTCTCCGCGAGACAGCATCCTGCTGACGACTCGGCGTCATTCTGCGTCCGAGTCGTCAGCCAGATGCAGTCTCGCGGCCCCGACGCCCCCACTCCCCACCGTTCCACCCGGAGACACCCCATGAGCGACACCGCCACCCGCGTCCTCTCCCTCGAGGACGAACTGCTCGACCTGCTCGGCCCCGCCGCGGTCAGCACCGAACCGCGCGTCCGCGAACGCGCCAGCGTCGACGGCTCCCCCATGTCGCCGATCATCGCGGCCAAACTCCCCCTGGGTCTGGCCGACCTCGTCGTCTTCGCCGCCGACGCCGAGCAGATCGCCACGGCCGTGGCCGCGGCATCCCGTCACGGGGTCCCGGTCACCGTCCGCGGCAAGGGCACCGGCAACTACGGTCAGGCCATTCCGATGCAGGGGGGCCTGGTGATCGACACCACCCGCGCGAAGGCCATCGTCGAGGTCGGCGACGGGTACATCACCGCCGAGGCCGGCACCCCGATGGTGCTGCTCGAGCAGGCCGCGTGGGCGGCCGGGCAGGCGCTGTGGATGTACCCCTCGACCGCGCAGTCCACGATCGGCGGCTTCCTCTCGGGCGGCTCGGGCGGCACCGGGTCGATCGAGCACGGCTCCAACGACCGCGGCTTCGTCGCCGCCCTCGACGTCGTGCACGCCGACGGCAGCCCCGAGATCATCCACGTCGAGGGCGACGAGGCCCAGAAGTACGTGCACAACTACGGCACAGCCGGCGTCATCGTCCGCGCGACCGTGCGCCTCGAGCCGCTCCGCGAGTGGCGGGGCCTGTGGGCGAGCTTCCCGGACTTCGCGGGAACGCTCTCGGTGGTGCAGACCATCGGCAACCTCGACCCCTCGCCGCGGTTGGTGTCGGGCGACGGACCCGAGATCTCGGCATCCCTCCCCGCCGACGAAGCCATCCCCGCGGGGCGCTCCAGCCTGCGGGTGATCCTGGATGCCGCGCAGATCGACGCCGTGACCGCGATCATCGAGGGCGCCGGCGGCCGCGTCGAGGCGGTGCGCGAGGGCCCGCAGGCCAGCATCCGCCTGTCGATGCTCAGCTACAACCACCCGATCGAGTGGTTCCAGAAGAGCCAGCCGCACGAGGTCTTCCACCTCGAGGTCGCGGGCGCGCCGCTCGCCGACGACGTCGCCGCCGTCGAGGCCGTCTTCCCGGGGGCGCACCTGCACATCGAGTCGACGAAGGCCTTCCCGATCGGCATGCTCGCCGCGCCGTACGTCAGCGAAGAGGACGTCTACCGCGGAATCGCCGCCCTCAACGCGATCGGCGTGGGCGTGCACAACCCCCACCAGTGGAACGTCGACTTCAACGTCGAGCAGACCGCCGAGACCGCGCGCGTCACCGACCCGAACGGGCTGCTGAACCCCGGCAAGCTCGACCCCGACTACGCCGGTGCGCGCAAGGGAGCGATCATCTCATGACCCGCCTGCTGGCCGAGCTGAGCGGCCCCGCCGCCGCCGAAGCCCTGACCGAGCGCTCGATCGTCGTGCTGCCCACCGGCGCGATCGAGCACCACGGTCCGCACCTGCCTCTGGCGACGGATGCCATCGTCGCCGAGGCGTCGGCGACGGCCGCCGTCGCGCGGGCCGCGGCCCAGGGGCTCGACGTCTGGCAGCTGCCGACGCTGTCGATCACGAAGTCCGACGAGCACTCGTGGGCGCCGGGGACCCTGTGGCTGACTCCCGAGACCATGATGCAGACGATCGTCGACATCGGCCGTTCGCTGCTGACGACCCGCGCCCGCACGCTCGTCTTCCTCAACGGGCACGGCGGCAACGTCGCGCTGCTGAACGTGGCGAACCGGGAGCTGCGCCGCCGCTTCGGCCTGCGGACGTTCTTCATGCCCGCCGCACGCGTGCCCTCGTTCGACGGCACCGACGGGGGTCCGGACGAGCACGGCACCGGCATCCACGCCGGACACGGCGAGACGAGCATGATCATGCACCTGCGTCCCGAGCTCGTGGATGCCACGACGTTCGAGGCGACGGTGCCGGCGCACATCGGCGACTTCCGGCACATCGGCTTCAACGGCAAGCCCGTGACCTTCGGGTGGCTGTCGAACGACTTCGGGCCCACCGGGGTGCTCGGCGACCCGACCGGCGCCAACGCCGCCCACGGGGCTCGGCTGTTCGAGGACAGCGTGTCGTTCGTCGTCGAGGCGCTCGAAGAGATCAGCCGATTCGACTACACCGCGTGAGGGGCGCGCGGCGGGCACGACTCCTGCAGATCCGGCGTTTCGGCGACGAGAGCGCCCCGTCCTGCGGGAGTTGCGCGGCGGACGGGGCGGTGCGCACGTGAGCGCGGCCGCAGAGACCGGCCCCGGCATCCGCGCCTACGGCCAGGTGCTGCGCCTGCCCGGGGCGCGCAGCTTCGTCGCCGCGGGCATCCTCGCGCGCTTCCCCCGGGCGACCCTGTCGCTCGGCATCATCCTGCTCGTCTCGGCGGCGACCGGCAGCTTCGCCTCGGCGGGACTGGTGGTCGCTCCCCTCGTCGGCGGGATGGCGGTCGCCGCGCCCCTGTGGTCGTCGCGCATGGACCGGCACGGGCAGGCGCGCGTGATCCTGGTCTCGCTCGGATGCCTCGTGCTCGCGGCATCCGTCCTGCTCCTGCTCGTGCGGACGGGGGCGCCGTTCTGGACGTGGCTCCTCGCCGCCTTCGCGACGGGCGCGGCGACGCCGGATCTCACCTCGGCCGTGCGCGCGCGGTGGACGGTGCTCGCGCCGCCGTCGCAGCGCACCGCCGCCCTGGCTCTCGAGACCATCGCCGATCAAATGGTCTTCATCGCCGGTCCTCCCGCGATCACCGCGGTCGCCGCGGCCCTGGACCCGGGCGTGGCGATGCTCGGCTCGCTGGCGCTCGGCGTGGCCGGCGGCGTGTGGCTCGCCGCACAGCGCCGCACGCAACCGACACCCGTCCCGCGGGTGCGCCGGAGCGGTCCGGTGCTGCCCCCGGCGGGCGTCATCCCGATCGCCCTGGCGTGCATCGCGCTGGGCGGCGTGTTCGGCGCGTTCGACGTGAGCCTGGTCGGCTGGGCCGAGCTGAACGACCGGCCGTGGCTCGCCGGCCCCGCGTTCAGCGCCCTGGCGGTCGCGATCGCCATCGGCTCGGTCGTGACGGGGGCGCGGGCGTGGACGCTCTCGCCCGCCGCGCGCTACATCGGATTCGCGGCATTGGCGGCGACGGTCGCGATCGCTCTTCCGTTCGCGCAGGGATCGGTTCCGGTGCTTTTCGGGACGATCCTGCTGCTCGGGCTGGCGGTGTCGCCGGTGATGGTGTCGGGGATCCTCGTGGCATCCGCCCGTGCTCCCGAGGGACGCGTGACCGAGACTCTCGCGTATCCCACCGCCGCGATGTCGCTCGGTGTTCCGATCGGCGGCGTGATCGCCGGAGCGGCCCTGGATGCCACCGGCCCCGCGACCGCACTCGTCACCATCGCGGTGGCCCTGGCTATCGCCGCCGTCGTCGCCGCGGTCGGCGAGGCGCTGCTGCGCGCTGCGGGCGCGCGGGGCGCGCGGGCGTGAGGTCCGTGCGGGCGCGGCGGCCGGGCGCCGCGCCGGGCGGCCGCCGCGGTGACCGCGAGACTGCATCGTGCTGACGAGACGGTGTCAGAATGTCGCCGGGTCGTCAGCGGAGTGCAGTCTCGCGAGGCCGATGACCCGCGCGAGGGCGGCGCCCAGGTGGCGCAGCACCGACACGTGCCCGTCGTCGGGGTGCAGCTCGAGCGTCCCGCGCGGCAGGACGGCGGCGAGAGCCCGAGCGTGTGCGGGCGGGATCACCCGGTCGCGCTCCCCCTGGACGAGCAGAACGGATGCCGCCACCTCCGCTGCCGCGAACCCCCACGGCCGGGTGAAGGCGAGGTCGTCGTCGATGAGCCCGTCCGGTCCGTCGGCGTCGGCCGCTCCGGCGTCGGCTCCGAGCGACGCCCACTCCCCCTGCAGCGCGGCGTAGTCGGCATCCACGAATTGCGCCGGATCGAACTCGTCGGTCGCGGCGAAGCGTCGCCTCTCGTCCTCGCCGACCGCGGCGGCGCGGAGTCCGCCGGGCGCCTGCATCCCGGCGAACCACCACGGTTCGTCGACGAACGGTGCGGGCGACGCGAGAGTGACCACCGCGCGGACGAGCTGCGGCATGACCGCGGCGCACGCGAGCGCGTGCGGGCCGCCGCCCGAGGCTCCCACCGAGATGACGGATGCCACCCCCAGCCCCTCGAGCACCGGGCGGAGCCCCCGCGCGACATCGACGACACGGCGCCCGGGCACCCGCGGCGACCCGGCGTAGGCCGGACGCGCCACCGAGACGACCGCGAGCCCGTGCGCCTCGGCCGCCGCGCGGACGGGCTCGAGGATGGCTCCGGTCTGCGGCGATCCGTGGTGCCACAGCACGACCTCCCTCCCGGCGATGTCGTCGTGCGAGGTGTGGACGTCGAGCCCGGCGATGGTCGTACGCATGCGGCCAGGCTGGCACAGCGTGCGGGGCGGCGCGAGGGTGTGCGCGTGTGCCGGGCATCGAGTGTCCAGAACACCCGGAGGCCGCGGCCACCTCGCCCGGGTGTCGTGGACACTCGATCGGGCGCGCCCACCGAACGCGGGTTCGGGGCGCGGGACGCGAGCGCGAACGGCTACAGGATGACGCCGAACTCCTCGGCCAGCGCGGGGAGCTGGGAGTGCAGCACCGCCGACGCCTCGACGGCGAGCGGGTTGGTCGAAACGCCGTTCTCGTTGACGAGCTTCCCGCCGACGTAGACCTGCGTCAGGTTGCGCAGGCCGCACGCGAGCACGTAGCTGCGCACCGGGTTCCACAGCGGGCCGACATCGGGCTTGCGCGGGTCGACGACGACGAAGTCGGCGAACTTGCCCACCTCGAGGCTGCCGACGCGATCGTCGACGCCCATGATCTCGGCACTCCCGAGAGTGTGCAGGCGCAGCACGCGCTCGGGCATCATCGACAGCGGGTCGTGGGTGCGGGCGCGCTGCATGAACATGCCCATGCGCATGTTCTGCCACGGGTCGGCGACGTCCGTGCAGGCCTGGTCGTCGAGTCCCATGCCGACCTTCATGCCCTGCTCGAGCATCTCGGGCACGTGAGCGATGCCCGACGCGAGTCGCCCGTTCGACGCGGGCTGCCACGACATGCTCGCGCCGCCGGCAGCGGCATCCCGGATGATCTCGGGCGTGGTCTGGATGAAGTGGCCGAACATCATGCCCGGCCGCAGCGCACCGGCGTTCTTGTACAGCTGGAACTTGGTCTGCTGGTGCTCGATCGCCTCGTACGTCTCGAGGAAGTGCGCCTGATTGGTGACACCGAATCGGTCCATGACCGCCACCTCGATCTCGGCGGCGTCGGGGCGGGTCGACCACTGCACCTGGCCCATGATCGACGCACCGAGCGCGATGTCGGGGTCCATCGCGAGGACGTGATCGAGCGAGGCCTCGAACCGGGCGAAGATCTCGTCGTCGGTGCCGACGGTGGCGTCCAGCGCGATGGAGTCGACGAAGCGCAGGCCCGCGTCGTGGCATCCGTCGGCCTGCCGGGTGTGCCAGGCGTGATCGCGCAGCTGCCCCCCGCCGTCGGCGCGTTTGCCGTCGACCATCGGCTCCCACGGCAGCAGCGGGTCGGTGAAGTTGTAGGCCGTGGTGACACCGTTGGCGAGGAAGTCGAGCGAGCCGTGCAGCGTCGCCCAGTAGATCTGGTCGGGCGAGGCGTTGTTGAGCACGCTGAACATCGAGGTGCACCAGCCGTAGAGCGTCTGGTCGACGCCGAGTCCGCGCGAGCCACTGGTGAAGAGATGGCTGTGCGACGACACGAACCCGGGGGCGACGAACTTGCCGTCGACGTCGAGGGTCTCATCGGCGGTCAGGCCCGGATCGGGGTCGCCCGCGCCGATCGCGGCGATGCGTCCGCCCTGCACGAGCATGTATCCGCGTTCGATGTATCCGGGGTCGTCGGTGCCCGCGGGGACCGTGATGAGACGTGCGTTGATGACCAGGAGCGACATGTTGATGACGGTAACAATCGCGTGTTTCCGCGGTGTTCCGGCTGCTTTGCGGGTCGGTGGCGGGGGCTCGTCCCACTTTTCGCGGGGCATGTCCCACTTATGGCCGCCCCGACGGGGCGCAAGTGACCAAAAGTGGGACAAGGTCCGCGGGACGACCGCCTCAGGCGAACGCCGCGCGCACGGCCGGCGCGACCTGCGCCAGCACCTCGTCGCGCGCGGGCGTCGACGGGAACACCAGGAACAGGTGCGGCACCCCCGCGCGACGCACGAACGTGACGGGGACCCCGGATGCCGTGAGCCGGCCGGCGTAGTCCCCCGCCTCGTCGACGAGCGGGTCGACGGCGGCCGCGACGATCACGGCGG
>NZ_QAJB01000166.1:0-12651 GCF_003061325.1 Microbacterium sp. HMWF026 | reverse complement strand
GAACAGGGCCGCCAGCAGGGCGATGATCGCCGCGGCGAGCGCCCAGGGAGCGAACGACCGCGGGGGCGGGGGCGCGGGCGGCACGTAGGGGATGACGTGGTCGCCGAACGCGGCCATCTCGAGCTGCGCGGTCGGCAGGCGTTCGGGGTCGGACGCGTCGGCTGAAGTCGGCGCCTCGGGCAGCGCGGCGGCGAGAGCGGCGGCCTCCGCCGCCGGAAGGGTGGGTACCGGGGGCGTCGCCGCCTCTTTGCGCGTGCGTCGCGTCGGCAGCGGCTCGCTCACGCGGCGCCGCCGGAGCGCGGTCGAGGAGCCTCGGCATCCGAGTCCTCGGCCACCTGGATCTCGGTGACGGGCAGCGTCGAGTCGGCGCCGAACGCGAGGGTCGACGGACGGCGGCCCGACGAGATGAGTTCGGCCGCGAGCGCGGCGATCATCGCACCGTTGTCGGTGCACAACCGCAGCGGAGGGATGCGCACGGCGACACCGGCCGCCTCGGCCCTCTCGAGCGCGACGTCGCGCAGACGCTTGTTCGCGATCACGCCGCCGCCGAGCAGCAGTCGCGGAACCCCGAAGCGCGCGCACGCGTCGAGGGCCTTCGTCACGAGGACGTCGACGACCGCCTCGCGGAACGACGCCGCGACGTCGGCGACCGGCACGGGCTGCCCCGTGGCCTCGTGCTGTTCAACCCATCGGGCGACGGCCGTCTTCAGCCCCGAGAACGAGAAGTCGTAGCGGTGGGATGCCATGTCCGACGCCCGCGACAGCCCCCGCGGGAAGCGGATCGCCGTGGGGTCGCCCTCGGCGGCCGCGCGGTCGATCTCGGGCCCGCCGGGGTAGGGCAGCCCGAGCAGTCGTGCGACCTTGTCGAACGCTTCGCCGGCGGCGTCGTCCATCGTCTCGCCGAGCAGTTCGACGTCGCTGGTCAGGTCGCGCACGAGCAGCAGAGAGGTGTGGCCCCCGCTGACCAGCAGGGCGACCGTGGGGTATTCGAGCTCTCCGGCGTCGGCATCCAGGATGTCGGCCGCGATGTGGCCCACGAGGTGGTTGACGGCGTAGAGCGGCTTGTCGAGCGCCACGGCGAGGCCCTTGGCCGCGCCGACGCCGACCATGAGGGCCCCCGCGAGCCCCGGGCCGCTGGTCACCGCGACCGCGTCGAGATCGGCGAGTGTGACGCCCGCCTCGGCCAGTGCCGCATCGATCGAGGGCTGCAGCGCCTCGAGGTGGGCGCGCGCGGCGACCTCGGGGACGACGCCGCCGTAGCGGGCGTGCTCGTCCATGCTCGAGGCGATGGTGTTGCTCAGCAGCCGGCGTCCACGAACGATGCCGATGCCGGTCTCGTCACAGCTGGTCTCGATACCCAGCACGAGGGGCGCGTCCATCAGCACCATCCCTTTCCGTCGGTCGGACCAGCGGGTATCGGTCCGCGCGCGTCGTCGCCGGTCGCGGCGTCCCCCCGCCGGGCGGCCCACCCGCGCAGGTCGAGCTGCATCACGATCGCGTCGACGTCGTCGGGCTGGTAGTAGCGGGGACGGCGCCCCACCTCGGCGAAGCCCTCGGACGCGTAGAGCGCCTGGGCGACGGGGTTGTCGGCGCGCACCTCGAGGAAGACGTCGTGCACGCCGCGCCCCACGGCCTCGTCGAGCAGGGTGCCCAGCAGCGCCCGTCCGCGCCCGCGCCCGCGCGCGGACTCCGAGATCGTGATCGTCTGGATGTCGGCATCCCGCGCCCCGCGCACCGCGCGCAGACCGGCGTAGCCGACGAGACGCCCGGCCTCTTCGACCACGACGTAGAAGCCGTGCGGCGACGACAGCTCCTCGCGCATCATCGCGGGGCTCCAGGCGTCGGTGGGGAACGAGGCGTGCTCGAGGGCCATGATGGCGTCGAGGTCGGTGGGGGTCGCGGCGCGCGTGGTCATCAGCTCACCCGCTTCGGGGCGTGCGCCGCGACGACGTCGGGATTGCGCAGGTACAGCGGCTCGGTGCCCGCGAGGGTGCGGCCGGCGTCGATCGCGCGAGCGGCGGCGAGCGCGATCATCGCCGCCGACACGCTCGTCGCGTCGTAGCGGCGGGCCCCCGCGGCCTCGAGGGTCGCGTCGAGGTCGTCGCGGGCGCTGAGCGCGGCGTCGGTTACGCGGATCGGCAGCCCGTCGTCGTCGATGCCCTCGTAGACGCTGAAGGCGAACTCCCGGCGTCGCGCGTCGGTGACGACGGCGAAGCGTCCCGTCTCGGCGCCGATCACGGCGTCCGACAGCAGCAGCCCCAGGGCCACGCCGTCGTGGCTGGGGACGGGCACCGCGGGGACGCCCCGTCCGAGCGCGTACACGCGCGCCGTCGCGATGCCGACGCGGAGCCCGGTGAACGGCCCCGGTCCCATGCCGATCGCGACGTGCGTGGGCGTCGGGGCGACGGCCGAAGCGCGGCGCAGCAGGTCGCCGATGACCTCGGCGTGGCCGAGCGGGTGGGAGCTCTGCTCGTCCGCGAGCACCTCCCCGTCGCGCGCGATCGCCGCGACGGCGGTGCCGAGCGAGGTGTCGATGCCGATGATCACGTTTCCAGGGTAGTCGGCGCCCCGACACGGCATCCGTCCACCCCCTCCGCTCCGAACAAGAGGCATGGATGCCACCGACCTCGGCCTGCGCCGCGTCGTCGTGCCCACGGGGGTGGGGCCGATCGTCGTGCGTGCGGGCCGGGCGTCGGGCAGTCCCGTGGCGACGGTCCTGCTGCACGGGGCCGCCGGGTCGTGGCGGACGTGGCAGCAGCTCATCGCGGCGTCGGACCGGATGCGGCTCCCGCTGTCGGACATCGTCGCGATCGACCTGCCGGGCTGGGGCGAGACGCCCGGACCCGTTCCCGATCCCGCCGAGCTCGCCGTGGCGATCGCGGCGGTCGCCCGGGCTCTGGGGTATCCGCGGTGGCGGATCGTGGGTCACTCCCTCGGCGGCGTGATCGCGCTCGACGTGGCGGCGCGGTTCCCCCGCGAGACCGTCGCCGTCGGCGTCGTCTCGCCCAGCGGAGCGGGAGCGCGCGCGGTCACCCGACGCCCGGTCGCGGGTGGGCTGCGCCTGCCGTGGCTGGCGGGCATGGTCTGGGCGATGCGCATCCTGCAGGCGCTCGGGCCCGTGGCTCGTCCCCTGCTGCGGACGCTGCGGCGCGCGGGCGCGTTGCACGCGCTCGCGCGCCCCCTGTTCCGCCATCCCGACGGCGTCGACCGGTCGGTGACCGACGCGCTCGCCGATGGGATCCGCCCGTCGGCCTTCCTCGCCGCGGCGAAGGCCTCGCGCACGCACGACGACGGGGTCTGGCGCCGCATCGTCTGCCCGGTGCGCTCGGTGCGCGGAGAGCACGACGTCTTCGTGGCGGCCCGCGACGCGCGCGAGTGGGCGCGCCTGATGAGCGACTACGACGACCGGGTGCTCGCCGACAGCGGGCACTTCGCCCACGTCGAACAGCCCGAGCCGACCCTGCGCGCCCTGCGCGAGGTGTGGTCCGCCCACCGCGCCCCGGCGCGGGCGGGGCAGGTCGCCCGAACCCGGTCGCGCAGTGGCCGCCGGTTCAGGGACGACGCGAGATCGTGACCGTGCGCGGGGCGTCGGCATCGAGCTCGACGGTGTGCACCGCGATCTCACCGCACGCGTTGTCGACCCCGCGCCCCCCGGTCTGACGCGAGATCTCGATCTCCCACCAGCTGTCGGCGAGGTATTCGGCGACCCCGCGCCCCCACTCGACGATGACCGCCGATCCGGCCACGTCGATGTCGAGGTCGTCCAGCTCGACCGCCGCGCCGAGACGGTAGGCGTCGACGTGGACGAGCGGGGTCCCCCCGACGAGCGAGGGGTGCGTGCGCGCGATGACGAACGTGGGGCTCTGGACGGGCCCGCGGATGCCGAGTCCCTCTCCGATCCCGCGGGTCAGGGTCGTCTTGCCGGCGCCGAGCGGTCCGGTCAGCACCACCACGTCACCGGGGGCGAGCGCCGCGCCGATGAGGCGACCGAGTTCTTCCATGTCGCCCGGGCCGTCGATGACGCGCTCTCCGAGCAGGTCGTCGGGAACGCTCATGCTCCCCCCTCTCGCCGGGGCACGCGCGCACCCACGCGCGTGACGATCTCGTAGTCGATGGTGTCGGCGGCATCCGCCCAGTCGCGTGCCGACGGCACGCCCAGCGTCGGATCGCCGAAGAGGACGGCCTCGTCGCCCACCGCGACGGGGTGATCGCCCACGTCGACGACGAACTGATCCATCGCGATGCGCCCGGCGACGGTGAAGCGGCGGCCGTTGATCGACACCGGACCGCGGCCCGACGCCTGCCGCGGCACCCCGTCGGCGTAGCCCAGGGGGATGAGCGCGAGCGTCGTGTCGCTCCGGGTGCGATAGGCGTAGCCGTACGACACCCCCGTCCCTGCCGGCACGCGGCGCACGGCCGCGACGGCGCCGCGCAGGGTCATCGCCGGTCGCAGCCCCAGGTCGGCGGCGGAGCGGTCGTCGAAGGGCGAGACGCCGTACAGACCGATGCCGATGCGCACGCAGCCCAGGCGCGCCTCGGGCAGCGCGATCGCGGCGTTCGTCGCGGCGATGTGGCGCAGGGGCGGGGTGAGACCGGCCGCGGCGGCGATGACGACGCCCTCTTCGAAACGCGCCAGCGCCGCGCGGTCGTCGTCGGGGCTGGTGTTGGACAGGTGCGAGAACAGCCCGACCACGCGCACGCGCCCGATGCGCTCCAGCCGCGCCGCCTCCGAGAACACCTGACGCCAGTCGGCGGGGGCGATGCCGTTGCGCGACAGCCCCGTCTCGATCTTGAGGTGCACCGCGGCGGGGCGGTCGCCCTCGGCAGCCGCGCCCGCGCGCAGCAGCTGGTCGAGGTCCGAGATCCCGAGCTCGATGTCGTGGTGCACGGCCTCGACGAACGAGGCGCCGGGGGCGTGCAGCCAGGCGAACAGCGGTGCCCGGATGCCCTGACGCCGGAGCGCGAGCGCCTCGTCGATGTCCGACACGCCGATGCGCGCCGCCCCGCCCCGCAGGGCGGCGACCGCGGCGCGATGGGCTCCGTGCCCGTAGCCGTCGGCCTTGACCACGGCGATGACCTCGGACGCGGTCAACCGGCGCAGGTGCCGGACGTTCTCGGCGATCGCGTCGACGTCGACGATCGCTTCGCGCAGTACTCCGGATGCCATCCTCATGCGGGGTCCTCTCGGGTTGGGACGGATGCCGACGGCACCTGCGCCTCGGCGATGACGTACGCCGTGGCCAGGCCCGCGTCGTGCGACATCGACAGGTGCAGGTCGGTGATACCGCGCGCGGCCACCGTCGTCGCGGTCTCTCCGCTCAGGGCGAAGGCGGGCCGGCCCGAGGGCTCGGAGGTGACCTCGATGTCGGTCCAGTGCACGCCGTCCGACCCGCCCAGGGCCTTGATCAGCGCTTCTTTCGCCGCGTAACGGGCCGCCAGCGAGCGGGGCTTGAGCACCCGCTCCCCCGGAGCGAACAACCGCGGCAGCAGGCGCGGCGTGCGGGCGAGGTGCTGCTCGAACCGCGGAACGTCGACCAGGTCGACGCCGATTCCGACGATCATGGGCCCTCCTCTGGCATCCCCTTCATTCTGCCCGTGCGCACCGACATCGACGGCCTGCGCCACGAACGACGACGGGGCCGGATGCCGTGGCATCCGACCCCGTCAGAGAAGCCGTGCGCTTACTCGACCGTCACCGACTTCGCGAGGTTGCGCGGCTGGTCGACGTCGAGACCCTTCGCCTCGGCCAGGCCCATCGCGAAGATGTGCAGCGGGACGACGGCCAGCAGCGGCTCGAACAGGGGCGACGCCAGCGGGATGCGCAGCACCTCGTCGGCGGCGGGGAGGACGGCGACGTCGCCCTCTTCGGCGATCGCGATCACGCGGGCGCCGCGGGCGCGGATCTCTTCGATGTTCGAGACGACCTTCTTGTGCATCTCGCCCGAGCCGCGGGGCGAGGGCACGACGACGAACACCGGCTGGCCGGGTTCGATGAGGGCGATGGGGCCGTGCTTGAGCTCGCCGGCGGCGAAGCCCTCGGCGTGGATGTACGCCAGCTCCTTGAGCTTGAGAGCCCCCTCGAGCGCGATCGGGTACCCGACGTTACGGCCCAGGAACAGCACCGAGCGGGTGTCGGCCATCCAGTGCGCGAGCTGCTCGATGCGCGCCTGCTCGGTCTCGAGCACGCGGGCGATCTTGCCGGGGATGGACTCGAGCTCGGTCACGGCCTCGACGGCCACGACCGGGTCGACCGCGCCGCGCACGCGCCCCACGTGCAGGGCGAGCAGGTACAGGGCGGTGATCTGCGCGACGAAGGCCTTGGTCGACGCGACGGCGACCTCGGGACCGGCGTGGGTGTAGACGATCGCGTCCGACTCGCGCGGGATCGTCGCACCCTGGGTGTTGCAGATCGACAGCGTCTTGGCCCCGCGCGAGCGCGCGTACTTGACCGCCATCAGGGTGTCCATGGTCTCGCCCGACTGGCTGATCGACACGACCAGGGTGCGCGCGGAGAGCACCGGGTCGCGGTAACGGAACTCGTGGGCGAGCTCGACGTCGACGGGCACACGGGTCCACGTCTCGAGCGCGTACTTGCCGACCATGCCGGCATAGGCGGCCGTCCCGCACGCGATCACCAGGATGCGGTCGATGTCAGCGAGGAAGTCGTCCATGCCGTCGAGCTCGGGGATCTCGACGCGCCCCTCGTGGATGCGACCGCGGATCGTGTTGGCCACGGCCTCGGGCTCCTCCGAGACCTCCTTGGCCATGAACGACGACCAACCGCCCTTCTCGGCGGCCGACGCGTCCCAGGTCACCTCGAACGCCTCAACCTCGACAGGGGCGCCCGAGAAGTCGGTGACCTCGACGCCCTCGGGCGTGATCGCGACGATCTCGTCCTGGCCGATGGCGAGGGCATTGCGCGTGTGCTCGACGAAAGCGGCGACGTCGGAGCCGAGGAAGTTCTCGCCCTCGCCCAGGCCGATCACCAGCGGCGAGTTGCGGCGGGCGCCGACGACGAGTCCCGGGTGGTCCTGGTGCATGGCGAGGAGCGTGTACGCCCCCTCGAGCCGCGACACGACGGCGCGGAAGGCGGCGACGAGGTCGCCCGTCCGGGCGTACTCGCGACCGATCATGGCCGCCGCGACCTCGGTGTCGGTCTCGCTGCGGAAGGCGACGCCCTCGCCCACGAGTTCGCTCTTGAGCTCGGCGAAGTTCTCGATGATGCCGTTGTGGATGACGGCGAGCTTGTCGTCGTCGGCCAGGTGCGGGTGGGCGTTGGCGTCAGTCGGTCCGCCGTGCGTCGCCCAGCGGGTATGCCCGATGCCGGTCGTGCCGTTCGGCATCGGCGAGACCTCGAGGTCGTCGCGCAGGACCGCGAGCTTTCCCGCCCGCTTGCGCATGCCGAGCTCGCCGTCGCCGTCGATCACGGCGATCCCCGCGGAGTCATACCCCCGGTACTCGAGACGCGACAGCCCCGCGAGAAGGATGTCCTGGCTCTGCCGAGGACCCACGTAACCGATGATTCCGCACATGGTCGTCGATTCTACGTGGCGGGGCTGAGCGGCTCCGACGGACCCACGCGGCGGACGGGATGCCGTGGGTCGAGCCGCACCCGTCCGCCAAGAGCGACGCCGCCCGTCGTCCGCGGCCGACGTCGCGTGGGCGCTCGACCGCAGGGAGTGCCTAGCCCTCGAGGTGCTCCCTCAGACGTCGGCGCCAGGTCCCCGCCCCGTACGGCCCGACCCTCAGCGTGCTGTTGCGTGGACGGGGCGCGGTTTCATCTGCCCGGAGTTGGGCGAACTCCGCCGACGTGATGGCGCGGACCCTCGACGGGTCCAGTTGAGCGAGACGGAATGTCTCCTGCGCGACGTCGAACCACGTCGAAGGGCCGTCCACACTCGTCACGTGGTAGACGCCGTAGGCGGGCCGATCCGTCAGGAGGGCTCGCACTGCGGACGCCACGTCCCGCCCGAACGTGAGCCGCCCCGTCTGGTCGGCGACGACGCGGGGATCGACTCCTCGCGCGCCGAGCTCCACCATCTTCTGGACGAAGTTAGCGCCCTCGCCGATCACCCAACTCGTCCGCACGATGTAGTGGCGGGGGACGACCGAGACGATGGCCTCTCCGGCCGCCTTCGTCTGTCCGTACACGCCCAGAGGACTGAGCGGATCGTCCTCGGTGTAGTCGTCAGTCTTGGATCCGTCGAAGACGTAGTCGCTGGAGAAGTGGAGAAGTGTCAGCCTGTGATCGATCGCAATGCGCGCGAGCGATGCGACAGCCGTCGCGTTGACCGCCCACGCGGTTCGACGCCCGCAGGGGGTCTCGGCCGCGTCGACACGGGTGTACGCGGCCGCGTTGATGATGGTGCCGTAATCTCGCCACCGCCGCGCGGTGGCGAGATCGCGGGAGGTGAGGTCGAGCTCGGCGCGAGTGGCGTACTCGACGCAGGGGTGCTCGCCGAACTCGGCCCGAAGGGCACGACCGAGTTGCCCGTCGGCCCCGGTGACGAGCATCTTCTTCGGCGGCATCGGGGTGACGTCCGCCAGGAGCGGGTGAGACCGGTCGTTCGCACTCGTCTTGCCCTCGTCCAGGGAAATCGGCCAGTCGATCGCGACCGTCTTGTCGGCCAGGTTGAGGAACGTGTACGCCGCGTCAGGAGACCAGTGGTCGTTGACGAGGTAGGTGTACGCGGTATCGGGCTCGAGGGTTTGATAGGCGTTGCCCACTCCGCGGGGCACAAAAACCGCAGTGGACGGGTCGAGCTGACACGTGAACACCTCGCCGAAGGTGTCCCCCTCGCGCAGGTCCACCCAGGCTCCGAAGACGCGGCCGGTGGCGACGGACACGAATTTGTCCCAGGGTTCGGCATGGATGCCACGTGTCGTGCCGATATCGGTGTTGAACGAGATGTTGTTCTGTACGGGGCCGAAGTCGTGGAGTCCCGGAAGGACGGCACCCAGCTTCTCCCGCTGCCAGTTCTCCTTGAACCACCCTCGGGCGTCACGGTGCACGGGAAGGTCCACGACCATCAGCCCCGGAATGGCGGTCGAACGGACTGTGAGCTTCTTGCCGAACGTCATCGACACCGTCGTCACAGTCCCTTGCTCGCGTAGAAAGCTTCGACGCTATCCTTGGATGCTGCCCACCACGCCTCGTTGTCGCGGTACCACTGGACGGTCTCGGCCAGACCCGACCTGAAATCACCGTAGGCGGGGGTCCAGCCCAACTCGGTCCGCAGCTTGGTGGAGTCGATCGCGTAACGCAGATCATGGCCGGGACGATCGCGCACCAGGTCGAAGGCGTCGGTGGGCTGGCCGAGCAGCTCCAGAATCATCTCCACGACACTCTTGTTCTGCCTCTCACCGTCGGCACCGATGAGATATGTTTCGCCGACTCGTCCCTCGTGCAGGATCTTCAGGACCGCGGACGAGTGGTCGTCCGCGTGGATCCAGTCGCGCACGTTCTCGCCCGTGCCGTAGAGCCGCGGGCGGATCCCGCGCAGGACGTTGGTGATCTGGCGGGGGATGAACTTCTCGACGTGCTGACGGGGGCCGTAATTGTTCGAGCAATTGCTGATCGTGGCGCGCAGCCCGAAGGACCGCACCCACGCTCGGACGAGCAAATCGGATCCGGCCTTCGTCGCCGAGTAGGGCGAGGACGGATCGTATGGAGTCTGCTCGGTGAAGCGGGTGGGGTCGTCGAACTCCAAATCGCCGTACACCTCATCGGTAGAGATGTGGTGGAAACGCACGTCGTGGCGGCGCACGGCCTCGAGCAGCGTGAACGCACCGAGGATGTTCGTGCGCACGAACGGGGCGGGATCATGCAGCGAATTGTCGTTGTGGGACTCCGCGGCGAAATGCACGACCGCATCGGCCCGGGCGACCAAAGAGTCCACGAGGGCGGCGTCGCAGATGTCGCCGATCACGAGACACACCCGTCCCTCGGGCAGTCCCGCCAACGATCTCTCGGCGCCGGCGTAGGTGAGCATGTCGAGTACCGTCACGGAGTGGTCGGTGGACGTCGCGACGTGATGGACGAAATTCGACCCGACGAAGCCGGCACCGCCGGTGACGAGAAGCTTCATCACCCGACGCCCCTCGTCAGCACGTCGAGAAGGTAGGAGCCGTAACCCGATTTCACCATCTGGTTCGCCCGCTTGCGGACGGTGTCGCTCGAGATCCACCCCTTCGTCCAGGCGATCTCCTCGGGAACACCGATACGGAGTCCCGTTCTCCGCTGGATGATGCGCACATAGTCGACGGCGTCCGTCAACTGTTCGAACGTGCCGGTATCGAGCCACGCCGTTCCCCGAGGGAGCTTCTCGACGCGCAGCCGCCCTTCGCGCAGGTAGGCGGCATTCACGTCGGTGATCTCGAATTCACCGCGACGAGAAACTTTGAGGCGGGCGGCGATGTCGACGACATGGTTGTCATAGAAGTACAAGCCGGGGACGGCGTAATTGCTCCGGGGAATCTGCGGCTTCTCTTCGAGAGAGAGGGCGACCCCGTCGGCGCCGAACTCGACGACGCCGTACGCTCGCGGATCATCGACCCGATACGCGAAGATCGCGCCTCCGATCACGCCGGTATGGCGCTCGAGCTGGGCGCCGAGACCGGGGCCGTGCAGAACATTATCTCCCAGCGCCAGCGCGACCTTGTCATCGCCGATGAAGTCCGCCCCGATGCGGAATGCCTGGGCCAAGCCGTCGGGCGAGGCCTGTGTGGCGAAGGAGAGCTGGATGCCGAACTGGGAGCCGTCGCCGAGCAGCCTGCGAAATTGCGGCGCGTCGTGAGGCGTGGTGATGACGAGGATCTCTCGAATACCCGCGAGCATCAGTGAGGAGAGCGGGTAATAGACCATCGGTTTGTCGTAGACCGGCAGCAGTTGCTTCGAGACGCCCAGCGTTATCGGGTGCAAACGGCTTCCCGTCCCGCCCGCAAGAATGATCCCTTTCACCCCGCCAGGGTTTCAGCACCTCTCGGGGGACCGCCCACCGACGCGATTCCCGCGCGCCAGGTGAGTTCGCGGCGATCCCGGGGTGAACAGACGGGTGACGACCGGCGACATCACCCGGCGACGGACCGCCGGCCGGACCAGGGGTTGCTCAGAGCTTGCGCAGCAGCACCGACTCGACCGTGTGGTCGGCGCCCTTCTGCAGGACGAGCTTGGCGCGGTGCCGGGTCGGCAGCACGTTCTCTTCGAGGTTGGGCAGGTTGATCTCGCGCCAGTAGCCGAGCGCCCGCTCGACGGCCTCTTCGTCGCTGATGTCGGCGAACACGCGGAAGAACGACGTGGGGTTGGTGAAGGCGTTGTCGCGCAGGGCGAGGAAGCGGTCGACGTACCAGCGCTCGATGTGCGCGGCGTCGGCGTCGACGTAGATCGAGAAGTCGAACAGATCGCTGACCGCGACCTCGTTCGGCGACGGCGGCGGCTGCAGCACGTTCAGCCCCTCCACGATCACCACGTCGGGCCGGTGCACGGTGACGTGGGCGTCTTGGATGATGTCGTACCGCACGTGGGAGTAGAACGGGGCGCGCGCCTCGTCGGCGCCCGACTTCACCGTGCTGAGGAACTCCACGAGCGCCCGGCGGTCGTACGACTCGGGGAAGCCCTTTCGCTCCATGAGCCCCCGCCGTTCGAGCTCGGCGTTGGGGTACAGGAAGCCGTCGGTGGTCACGAGCTCGACGCGGGGGGTGTCGGGCCAGCGGCTCATCAGCTCGCGCAGCAGGCGCGCGATCGTGGACTTGCCCACCGCCACGGATCCGGCGACGCCGATGACGAAGGGGGTCGTGGCATCCGGTTCACCCAGGAAGGCGCTCGTATCGGCCCCCAGGCGTCGCGTCGCCCGCGCGTAGAGGCTGAGCAGGCGGCTGAGGGGCAGGTAGACCTCGGCGACCTCGCGCGGGTCGAGGCGGTCGCCGATCCCGCGCAGCTGCACGATCTCGTTCTCGGTGAGGGGCTGCTGGATGCCCCCGGCGAGGCGGGCCCAGTCGTCGCGCCCGATCTGGCGGTAGGGACTCAGCGACGGTGCGGGAACGGCTGTCTCGGCGGCGGACACCCGCTCATGCTACCCGCGGGGCCGCAGACGCCCGGTGCCCCGCGCGTCGCGCGCGTTTCGCTACGCTCGGACCGTGCGCCTGGGAGTCCTCGACATCGGCTCGAACACCGTCCACCTGCTGGTCGCGAACGCCCGGGCGGGTGGGCGCCCCACGGCGACGAGCTCGCATCGCTCGGTGCTGCGCCTCATGCGCTACCTCGAGCCGGACGGATCGATCTCCCCCGAGGGGGTGCGCGGACTCGTGGATGCCGTGACCGCCGCCCGCGACCGCGCCCGCGCCGAGGGGGTGGACGAGCTGCTCGCCACCGCGACCTCGGCCGTGCGCGAAGCCACGAACGGTGACGCGGTGATCGCGCTCATCGAGCAGACGCTGGGCCAGCCGCTGCAGGTGCTCGGAGGCGAGACCGAGGCCCGACTGACCTATCTGGCCGTCCGCCGGTGGTTCGGCTGGTCTGCGGGGCAGATCCTGCTGTTCGACATCGGCGGCGGGTCGCTCGAGATCGCCGGCGGCGCCGACGAACTGCCCGATCTGGCCGAGTCCGTCCCCCTCGGCGCCGGCCGCTCGACGGTGCGGTTCCTCCCCCACGAT
>NZ_QAJB01000165.1:0-3933 GCF_003061325.1 Microbacterium sp. HMWF026 | reverse complement strand
ATGTTCCATAATCGGGTGGCGCAGGAGAGATATCTTTGATTGATCCCGCCATAAATGATAAAGAGGCACCACCCATCTTTATAAATGACTCGGGACCCGGGTATAAGTCCATCTCGAAAAGTACCCCGCCACTACCGCCTCGCCACCGTGAACCGAAAACCGAATGCGCGTGTAGTGGAGAACCGCTCGGAGTGTAGAGCACGTCTAAACTCGTACACCTTCGACAAGAGAGGATTGCAACATTCGAATCGCGAAAGTGAAACGCCTGGCGCAGATCGAAGAGGACCGTCATTACGCCTTCTGTAAAATTCACCTTCATGTCCAGGACTTGGGCCTCCAGCAGGAGATCGTCATGGCATAAAGGGTCCTCATCTTCGAGCACGGGCACGCCTTCTACGCCAGCGGCGCCAAGGTCGATCGCATCAGAGATTCTTATTTGAACGGGATGTGCCATAACGGGTCCGTACTCGCCAACGATTCCCCACTCACCCACGGGTATTCGCGACCGGTCACCGCGAGGGTCTGGCGGTACGTCGCGTAGGCCTGCACGGCCGAGGCGTCGGCGATGCCGTCGCCGTCCGTGTCCTCGGTGCCCGTCGCGCACGTCGCCGACCCGCACACCACCCGCTCGATGCTGTCGGGAATGGTGTCGCCGTCCACGTCGGTCGCCGCACTCGTGCGGACGAGGGCCGCCGCGGGGGTCGGAACGAGAGGGATGACGGATGCCGCCAGGGCGGCCGAGACCACCGCCAGGGTCGCGAGAAGGTGACTGCGCACGCGTCACCATTACGTGCGTCCGAGGTGGTCGAGAGGCGAGTTCGCGGCATCCCGGGACTGTCGCGCGCGAATTGCACCCGCCGGTTCACCTTCAGACCGGTCGTCGAGGGGTCACGAGTGGCCCTTCGGCAGGCTGCGGGGCCACCCCGCGAACGCGGAACGGCCCCGCCCTGCCGAAGCAGGAACGGGGCCGTTCTCGAGAGTGCAGCGAATTACTTCGCGGCGACCACCTGAAGGGTGATGACGGCGGTGACGTCGTCACGCAGGCGAACCGTCGCCTCGTGCTGACCGACCGACTTGATCGCCGAGGTGATCTGGACCTTGCGCTTGTCGAGCTCGCCCAGACCGGCGGCCTTGACGGCGTCGGCGACATCGGCGGGCTTGACCGAACCGAAGAGGCGACCCTCGTTGCCGGCCTTGACGGCGAGCTTGACGGTGGTCGACTCGAGCGAGTTCTTCAGGGCCACGGCATCTTCGTGGTCGTGGATCGCGCGGGACTCGCGAGCGGCGCGGATCGACGCGACCTGCTTCTCGCCACCACGGCTCCAAGCCACGGCGAAGCCCTGCGGGATGAGGTAGTTACGGGCGTACCCGTTCTTGACCTCGACAACATCACCGGCGCTACCGAGCCCGGTGACCTCATTCGTGAGAATCAGCTTTGCCATCGGGTGCTCCTTAGCGGCCGGCGCCGGCGTAGGGCAGGAGAGCCATCTCGCGCGCGTTCTTGATGGCGCGGGCGATCAGGCGCTGCTCCTGCACGGAGACACCGGTGATACGACGGGCGCGGATCTTGCCGCGCTCCGAGATGAACTTGCGGAGGGTTGCGACGTCCTTGTAGTCGATGACGCCGACGCGGATCGCCTTCGCGGGGGCGGCGTTCTTCGCGCCCTTCCGCGGCTTGCGGCGGTCGCCAGTGGCCTTTCCAGCCATGCTTCCTTCTTTCGTATGGTTCGGGTGCCGGGCCGGTCACGCGGACCGGGGTGTGGCATCCGGAATTTCAGGGGGTCGTCTCGCTCGGGAGCGAAGCGAAGATCAGAACGGGGTGTCGTCGCCGTAGGAACCGGGCGTGCTCCACGCGTCGGCGCCGCTGTTTCCACCGCCGCCGTTGTTCGACCCGGGGGTCGACCACGGCTCGTCGTTGGACTGCTGCACCTGCGCACGCTGTCCGCCTCCGCCACCCCCGCCGCCACCGGCGGCGCGGGTGACCTGAGCGGTCGCGTAGCGGAGCGAGGGGCCGATCTCATCGACTTCGAGTTCGATGGAGGTGCGGTTGTTGCCCTCGCGGTCCTGGTAGGAACGCTGCTTCAGACGCCCGGTCGCGATGACGCGGGAGCCCTTGGTCAGCGAGCCGGCGACGTGTTCGGCGAATTCGCGCCACACCGAGGCGCGCAGAAAGAGCGCCTCGCCGTCCTTCCACTCGTTCGCCTGACGGTCGAACGTGCGGGGGGTCGACGCGATGGTGAAGTTCGCGACCGGAAGACCGTTCTGCGTGTAACGCAGCTCGGGGTCGGCCGTGAGGTTGCCCACAACGGTGATGACGGTTTCGCCGGCCATCGTCGTTACTTCGCAGCCTTCTCGGCGGACTCGACCTTGCGAGGAGCGGCGGCCTTGCGGGCGGCCTTCTCTTCGGAGCGCTTGGCCTCGGCGGCGACCTGGGCGATCGCTTCTTCGGCGCGCAGGACCTTGGTGCGCATGATCTGCTCGTTCAGCTTCAGCTGACGGTCGAGCTCGTTCGTGGCCTCGCTGGTCGCGACGAAGTTGACGACGGCGTAGATGCCCTCGTTCTTCTTGCGGATCTCGTAGGCCAGACGGCGGCGGCCCCAGATGTCGATCTTGTCGATGGTTCCTCCATCGGCCGTGATGACCTTGAGGAATCCGTCGAGCTTCGGAGCGACCTGGCGCTCGTCGACCTCGGGATCGAAGATGACCATGAGTTCGTACTGGTGCGTCACTAACCCACCTCCTTCGGACTAGAACGGCTGACGGGCATTTCCCGGCAGCAGGAGGGTGTGTTGCACGTCGTCACGGGCTCACACGCGCATGGGCGTCGCCGGACAACCTTCGTAGTCTAACGGATGCCGCGCCCCCGCGCCGCGCCCGGGCGTACAGCTTCGACGAGGGGGCGTCCACGCTCGGTAGCGTGGGGGCACGACGACGGCGGGGGGCCGGATGGCAGGCATTCGAGCATTCGACGCGCGGGCGCTGACGATGCCCGACGATCCGGCGGCGGCGCGCGCGTTCACCGAGCGGTTGCGCGCCGAGGGACACCTGCCCCGGACGAATGCCGTGGCGCTCGTGGCGTTCATCCTCGCGTTCGTCATGCTGGGCGGGGTCGCGGCCGTGATCATCGCGCTGCTGGTGGTGTTCGCCGTGGCCCTGGGCCCGGGCGCCATCATCCTCGGCATCCTGTTCCTCGTTCCGCTGCTGCTCGCGGCGGGTGCCCTGGTCGCGGCGGTCGTGTTCTCGCGGCGCGCGCAGCGAGCGCAAGAGGCGCGGCGGTGGCGACTGGCCGGGTTCGCCCGCGACGTCGGCATGGAGTTCGTGCCCGCCGTGCCGAGTCCGCCGCTGCCGGGCGTCATCTTCGCGATCGGTGGGGATCGCCAGGCGAGCGACGTGCTGCGCGGGCGAGAGCCGCGCTTCGTCGAGGTCGGCAACCACAGCTACACGGTCAGCAACGGCAAGAACACCTCGACCGTGCGGTGGGGCTACATCGCGATCCGACTGGCCGTACCCCTCCCCCACATCGTGCTGGATGCCACCGCCAACGACGGCCTGTTCGGCAGCAACCTTCCCGCGTCGTGGGGCCGCGCGCAACGGCTCAGCCTCGAGGGCGACTTCGACCGGCACTTCCGGCTGTTCTGCCCGGAGGGGTACGAACGCGATGCCCTGTACCTGTTCACCCCCGACGTGATGGCGCGCCTCATCGACACGGCGTCGGTGCTCGACGTCGAGATCGTGGACGACTGGCTGCTGCTGTACTCCGGGGAGGAGCTGTCGACCGTCGACCCGGCGCGCTGGGCGTGGGTGTTCTCGGTGGTCTCGACGCTGCTCGACAAGCTCGCCCAATGGGAGCGCTGGCGCGACGATCGCCTCGCCGAGTCCCCGGCATCCCCCGCCCTCTCGAGCACCCCCTCGCGGCCTGCCACGAGCACGGGG
>NZ_QAJB01000164.1:10002-11740 GCF_003061325.1 Microbacterium sp. HMWF026 | reverse complement strand
AGTCCACCGCGCCCTGACATCTCGCGTACGCGCACCTGTGTCGCGCCCGCCGTCCGTACTAGGCTCGGAGAGTCCTTCTCCCCCAGGCGGTCCTGCCGCGATGAGGTGCTATCCGTGTCTTCCGTTCCTTCCTCCGAGACCTCCGACCCGCGCGACGACGTGAACGCCGCCGAGGTCGATCCCTCCGCGGCCGCCGAGATCGATCGCGTCGACCCGTCGACCGGCGATGACGCCGTCGTCGAGGCGTCCGCCGCCGCCGATGACCTCGTGACGACGGATGCCGGCTCCTCCGGCGACGACGCTGACGCCGCCGCCGGAGAAGAGGCGAGCGACGAGCACGCGGCCGTCGACGCCGCGGACGACACCGCCGAGCAGCCCGCCGACGAAGAAGTCGCCCCGAACGAGCCCGTCGCCGACGAGCCCGCCACCGAAGCCCCGGCCGACGCGCAGCCCGCCGCTTCGCCCGCCGTGCGCCCGACTCCCGGCGCTCGCGTCCCGGGACCGCCGCCCGGCAAGACGGCGTCGTCGACCGCTACCGAGCCGTGGGGTCGCGTCGACGACGAGGGCACCGTGTCGGTCCGCGAGGCCGACGGTTGGCGCGTCGTGGGCCAGTACCCCGACGGCACCCCCGCCGAGGCTCTCGCCTACTTCCAGCGCAAGTTCTCGGATCTGGCCGGCGAGGTCACCCTGGTTGAGACCCGTCACCGTCGCGGCGGAGCCTCGGCATCCGATCTCCGATCCACCGCCAAGGCTCTGCGCGCCAAGCTCGACGGTGCCGCCGCGGTCGGCGACCTCGCGGCGCTCATCGCCCGGGTCGATGCGCTGACGGCGGAGCTCGCCGAGGCGAGCGAGACCGAGGCGGTCGCGGCCAAGCAGGCGACCGAAGAGGCCGTGCGCGAGCGGACCGCGATCGTCGAAGAGGCCGAGGCCCTCGCCGCCCGCGACCCGCAGACGGTGCAGTGGAAGCAGATGACCGCCGACATGGCGGCGCTGTTCGACCGGTGGCAGGCCCACCAGCAGAACGGTCCGCGACTGTCCAAGTCGACCGCGCAGCAGCTGTGGCGCCGTTTCCGCGACGCCCGCGCGACCGTCGACCGTCACCGCCGCGAGTTCTTCTCGTCGCTCGACGAGACGCACAAGGCCGCCCGCGAGGTCAAGACCCGCCTGGTCGAGCGCGCCGAGGCCCTCGCCCCGCGCGGCGAGGACGGCATCGGCGCCTACCGTGATCTGCTCGACGCGTGGAAGGCGTCCGGCCGCGCCGGTCGCAAGGTCGACGACGCGCTGTGGGCCCGCTTCAAGGCCGCCGGCGACGCGCTCTACGGTGCGCGCATCGAACGCGAGTCGGCCGAGACCGAGGCCTCGAAAGAGAAGATCGAACAGAAGCGCGCGCTCCTCGAGCAGGCCGCCCCGATCGTCGACGAGAAGAACCTCGCCACGGCGCGGCAGAAGCTCACCGCGATCCAGCGTCAGTGGGACGAGATCGGCCGGATCTTCCCCCGCGACAAGGAGCGCGCCCTCGACGACGAACTGCGCAAGATCGAGCAGAGCGTGCGCACGCGCGAGGACGCCGACTGGAAGCGCAACGACCCCGAGCAGAAGGCGCGCGCGAACGACATGACGCGCCAGCTGACCGACGCGATCGACAAGCTCGAGGCCGAACTGGCCGAGGCCGAGGCGCGCGGCGACCAGCGGGCGGCGAAGCAGGCGGCCGAGGCCCTCGAGGCGCGCCGCACCTGGC
>NZ_QAJB01000164.1:0-9957 GCF_003061325.1 Microbacterium sp. HMWF026 | reverse complement strand
TCACGGGCGACATCGCCCCGCCACACTGGCGGGATGGTGTCGCCCTTCCTCTACTTCCCCGACGAACGTCTCTCGCTCGCCGAGCTCACCGCCGCGTGCCTCGACGGTCACCTGGTCGCCCTCGGCGAGGGCTTCATCCCCGCGGACGCCGTCGAAACGCCCTGGATGCGGGCGCGCAGCCTGCTGACCCTGCTGGGCTCGCGGTGGGCGGCGACCCGCGGCAGCGCGGCGTGGGTGCACGGTGCGACCGCGCACGAACCCGCGTGCCATCACCTGCAGCGCGTCAGCCCCACCCGCCTGCGCACGCTCAGCGGGTCGCGCGCGGAGTATCACGACGTGCGGATGCCGTCGGCCGACGTCGAGGTCGTCGCGGGCGTCCACGTCTCGACGCGACCGCGCACGCTCGCCGACCTGGCACGCTCGGGCGCCGACGCGGATGAGGAGCTCGCGCGGGAATGGGCGCGACGAGAGCCCGATCTCGCATCCGCCGCGAGGGAGTGGCTCTCCCGGCATCCGCGATTCCCGCACGCGCGTCGCGCCGCGGGCGTCCTGGAACCGGATCAGGACGAGGTGACGCGGTACACGTCGTAGACGGCGTCGATGCGCCGGACCGCGTTCAGCACCCGGTCGAGGTGGACCGTATCGCCCATCTCGAACACGAACTTGCTCAGGGCGAGGCGATCGTTGGTGGTCGACACCGTCGCCGAGAGGATGTTGACGTGGTGTTCGCTGAGGACACGGGTGACGTCGCTCAGCAGCCCGGAGCGGTCGAGGGCCTCGACCTGGATCTGCACGAGGAACACGCTCTTGGTGGTGGGGGCCCACTCGACGTCGATCAGCCGATCGGGCTCTTCTTTCAGCGACCGGACGTTCGTGCAGTCGCCGCGGTGGACCGACACTCCACTGCCGCGGGTGACGAAGCCGACGATCTCGTCTCCGGGCACCGGGGTGCAGCACTTGGCGAGCTTGACCAGGATGTCGGGGGCGCCGCGCACCAGCACGCCCGAGTCGCCTCCGCGCGGCGCGCGGCTGCGGCCGACGGGGATGTCGATCGGACCGGTGTTGGTCTCTTCGGTGCTGACGAGCGCCGTGACCTTCTCGATGACCGACTGCGTCGAGACGTGCCCCTCGCCGACCGCGGCGTAGAGCGCCGAGACGTCCTCGTAGTGGAACTGCCGCGCGACCTCGGTGAACGAGTCCTGGCTCATCAGGCGCTGCAGGGGCAGGTTCTGCCGGCGCATGGCGCGGGCGATGGAGTCCTTGCCCTGTTCGATCGCCTCTTCGCGGCGCTCCTTCGTGAACCAGCCTCGGATCTTGTTGCGCGCCCGGGTGCTCTTGACGAAGCCGAGCCAGTCCTGGCTCGGGCCCGCGTCGGGGTTCTTCGAGGTGAAGACCTCGACGACGTCGCCGCTCTGCAGCGTCGACTCGAGGGGCACCAGGCGGCCGTTGACCTTGGCGCCCATCGTGCGGTGGCCGATCTCGGTGTGCACGGCGTAGGCGAAGTCGACCGGGGTCGCTCCCGTCGGCAGGCCGATGACGCGGCCCTTCGGCGTGAAGACGTAGACCTCTTTCGCCCCGATCTCGAAGCGCAGCGAGTCGAGGAACTCCCCCGGGTCGGCAGTCTCCGCCTGCCAGTCCGAGATGTGGGCGATCCAGGCCATGTCGGCGTCGACGGCCTTGGCATCCGCCTTCCCGCCCGCCATGCGCTCCTTGTACTTCCAGTGGGCGGCGACGCCGAACTCGGCCTGCTGGTGCATCTCGTTCGTGCGGATCTGGATCTCGACGGTGCGACCGCCGGGCCCGATCACCGTCGTGTGCAGCGACTGGTAGAGGTTGAATTTGGGGGTGGCGATGTAGTCCTTGAACCGGCCGGGCAGGGGCGTCCATCGTGCGTGAATGGCGCCGAGCACGGCGTAGCAGTCGCGGACCGTACCGACCAGGATGCGGATGCCGATCAGGTCGTAGATGTCGTCGAACTCGCGACCGCGCACGACCATCTTCTGGTACACGGAGTACAGCTGCTTGGGTCGCCCCATGACGCGACCGCGCACGCGGAGCTCGCGCAGGTCGGCGTCGACCGCGTCGATGACGTTCTGCACGTACTGCTCGCGCTGGGGCGTGCGCTGCTTGACCAGGCTGTCGATCTCGGCGTAGAGCTTGGGGTGCATCACGGCGAACGACAGGTCCTCGAGCTCGCTCTTGATGGCCTGGATGCCGAGGCGGTGCGCGAGGGGCGCGTAGATCTCGAGGGTCTCGGTCGCCTTCTTCGCGGCCTTGTGCGGCGGAACGAACCCCCAGGTGCGGGCGTTGTGCAGGCGGTCGGCGAGCTTGATGAGCAGCACGCGGATGTCTTTCGACATCGCCACGATCATCTTGCGGACGGTTTCGGCCTGCGCGCTGTCGCCGTACTTGACCTTGTCGAGCTTGGTGACACCGTCGACGAGCATGGCGACTTCGTCCCCGAAGTCGGCGGCGAGCTCGTCGAGCGGGTAGCCCGTGTCCTCGACGGTGTCGTGCAGCAGGGCGGCCGCGATGGCTTTGGGGCCGAGGCCCAGCTCGGCGAGGATCTGCGCGACGGCGAGCGGGTGCGTGATGTACGGCTCGCCGCTCTGGCGCTTCTGACCGTCGTGCGCCTTGTCGGCGACGGCGTAGGCGCGCTCGATGATGGCGAGATCGCCCTTGGGGTGGTGCGTGCGCACCGTGCGCAGCAGCTTGTCGACGTCGTCGCGGCGAGCGGCGCGCGAGAAGATGCGCGGAACCAGTCGCCGCAGAGAGGACGGCGGTGGCGCGGAGGACGCGGTCTCGGTCATCGCCACACCTTCCTCACGGCCAGTCGGACAAGTCTATGCCCCGCGCGGCCCGGTGAGCGGGCCGCGCGGGGGCGGGAGCGGGTTGCGGCGTCAGGCCGGGACGCCGGCCTTCTCGCGAGCGGCGCGGACGCGGCCGTCGCGCTGGGCGATCGGCTTCTCCTTCTCGCGCAGCAGCGCGTACATCGGCACGGCGACGAACAGCGTCGAGTAGGCCGCGACGATCGTGCCGACGAAGATCGACAGCGAGATGTCGCTCAGCGTGCGCGCACCCAGGGGGACGCCGATGAAGAGGATCGCACCGACGGGCAGGATGGCCACGACCGTGGTGTTGATCGAGCGGATCAGCGTCTGGTTGGCGGCCAGGTTGACCGACTCGGCGAACGTGCGCCCCGAGATCTCGCCGTCCTCGCGGGTGTTCTCGCGCACCTTGTCGAACACGACGGTGGTGTCGTAGAGCGCGTACGAGAGGATCGTGAGGAAGCCGATGACGGCTGCCGGAGAGATCTCGAACCCGAACACGGCGTATACGCCGATCGTGATCACGAGGACGTCGACGAGACCGATGATCGCGGCGACCGACATCTTCCACGTGCGGAAGTACAGCGCGAGGATCAGGAACGTCAGCGCGAGGAAGATCGACAGACCCCACAGCGACTGCCGGGTGACGTCCGCACCCCAGGTCGGGCCGATGAACGAGTCGGTGACCTCGGAACGCGGCACCTCGTACGTGGTGGACAGGGCGGCCGAGACCGCCTGCGTCTCGTCGGGACCGAGCTGATCGGTCTGCACGCGGATGGCCTGATCGCTGATCGTGGTCACACGCGTGGTCGCACCGGGGACGACCGACGTGACGGCCTGCGTCGCCAGACCCTGATCGAAGGATGCCGGGTTGGACACCGTGAACTGCGAACCGCCGGTGAACTCGATCGAGAACTGCACGGGGCGGAACAGCGGCACCAGCGCGGCGCCGATCACGAGGACCGCGGCGATGATGAACCACAGGCGACGACGCTGGACGAACGGGAAGGACGTCTTGCCCGAGTACAGGTCGTTGCCGAGCTGCGACATGGAGCGCATCAGTCGTCTCCCCCCTTCGTGGAGCGGCTATCGCCGCGGGCGGCGGCCAACTCCGCCTGCTTGCGTTCGGCGATCGTCTGGCGACGGGCGGCCTCGCCGCGCGAGCGCTTGACGCGACCGGCATCCGCCACGGGAGCCCGGAACTGCGCCCGGCCGCGGTAAACGGCGCCGAGGGCGTTGGGGTCCATGCCCGAGAGCGGGTGGCCCGAGCCGAAGAAGCGCGTGCGGGCGAGCAGCTGCATCACCGGGTGGGTGAACAGGATGAAGATCAGGACGTCGATCGCCGTCGTGAGGCCGAGCGTGAACGCGAAGCCCTTCACCGTGGCATCCGCGAGGATGTAGAGCACCACCGCGGCGAGGACGTTGATCGACTTCGAGATGTAGATCGTCCGCTTCGCGCGCGACCAGCCGTCTTCGACCGCGGCCGTGATCGACTTGCCGTCGCGCAGCTCGTCGCGGATGCGTTCGAAGTAGACGATGAACGAGTCGGCGGTGAAGCCGATGGTGACGATCAGACCCGCGACGCCGGCGAGCGACAGGCGGAAGCCGGCGCGCCAGGCCAGGATGCACAGCGCCAGGTAGGTCAGCACCGCCATCACGGCGAGGGAGGCGATGATCACCGTCCCCAGCGCGCGGTAGACGATGAGCGAGTAGATCGCGACGAGGCCCAGACCGATCAGACCGGCGATGAAGCCGACCTGCAGCTGCTGGGAGCCCAGTGTCGCCGAGACGGTGTCGCTGCTGACGACCTGGAAGCTCAGGGGCAGGGCGCCGTACTTGAGCTGGTCGGCGAGGGCTTTCGAGGACTCCTGCGTGAACGACCCGGTGATGCTGGGGCGGCCGTCGAGGATGATGCCGTTCATCGAGGGCGCCGAGAGAACGCTGCCGTCGAGGACGAAGGCGAACTGGTTGAGCGGAGCCTGGGCGCCGTACAGGCGCTGGCTGATCTCGCCGAACGTCTGGGTGCCCTGGTCGTTGAACGCCAGGTTGACCGCCCAGCGGCCGGTGTTCTGCTCCTGGCCATTGGTCGCGTCGGTGATGTCGGTGCCGTCGAGCTCGACGGGGCCCAGGATGTACTTCTGCCCGTCGTTCAGCCCGCAGGTGATGAGCGGCTGGTCGGTGGGCGCCTGGGCGGGGTTGCTCGGCGGGTTGGCGCAGTCGTAGGCGAGGAACTGCGCCTGCAGGGCGGGCGTGATGTACGCCGGGTCGCTCGCGTTGGTCGGCGACGCCGTCGGCGTGGCCGGCAGACTCGGGTCGGGCGTCGGGTACGGCGTGGACTGCCCGTCCTCGCCCACGAACGTCGTGGCGGGCGAGCCGGCGAACAGCACGGGGCGCAGCTGCAGCTGCGCCGAGCTCTGAATCCGCTCGCGCGTGGCGTCGTCGGCCTGGCCGGGGATCTGCACGACGATGTTGCGTCCACCCTCGGTGGCCACGTCGGCCTCGCCGACGCCCGAGGCGTCGACGCGCTGGCGGATGATCGTGACGGCCTGCTGCAGCTGCTCGCTGTCGGGCGCGGCGCCGTCGGTGGTCTGGGCCTGCAGGATGATCTGCGTGCCGCCCTGGAGGTCGAGAGCGAGCTCAGGGCTCCAGGAACTGGCGTTGTAGACGTACACGCCCAGCGCGTTGATGCCGAAGAGCACGCCGGTGATGGCGAGCAATCCGGTCAAGACGCGCCAGGCGTGACGGACGGGTGTTGAGGGCGCCACGGAGTCGGCTTTCTGTGCGGCGGTGAACGGGAAAGTCGGGTCGGTCAGACCGCGGGGCGGTCTTTGTCGTCACGGTCGGCGTCGGCGGCGCGAGCGGAGCGCTTGTCGTCGCTGATCGAGGTGATGTCGCCGTCGGCGACGCCCGCGACGTACTCGGCCTCGGCCTCTTCGGCCTCGATGTACTCGTCCTCGGTGACCGCGCCCTCGACGGGGTCGACGATGCGCAGGACGGCCTGGCTGTGGACCTTGATGACGACGCCGGGCGCGATCTCGACCAGGGCGGGCTTGTCGAGATCCTCACCGTCGTAGTCGACGATGGTGCCGTAGAGACCGCCCTGCAGCAGCACCTCGGCGCCGGGCACGGTCTCACGGGCCTTCTTCTCGAGCTCGGCCTTCTGCTTCTGCATGCGGCGGCGCGAGCTGTAGAACATGAAGACCAGCAGGCCGATGAGCAGGATGATGAGACCGTAGTCGGAGAAGAACCGGGCGATATCCATCGAGGCGGTGCACCTTTCGAAATCAGGCGCGCCGTGCGGCACTGCCTAGCGGGGGTCGGGGAATCCCTCGCCGAGTATAGGTCATGACCCCTGGCCGAACCGGAGCAGCCCGTCGGGGTGAGGAGCCCCCAGGTGGTCGTAGGCCTCGGGCGTGGCTACGCGGCCGCGGGGCGTTCGCCCCATGAAGCCGATGCGCACGAGGTACGGCTCGACGACGGACTCGATGGTCTCAGGCTCTTCGCCCACCGACACCGCGAGCGTGCTCAGACCGACCGGTCCCCCGCGGAACCGGCGGACGAGAGCGTCCAGGACGGCGCGGTCGAGGCGGTCCAGTCCGATCGCGTCGACGTCGTAGAGGTCGAGCGCCGCGCCGACCACGCGGACATCGGCGTGACCGTCGTCGGAGCCTGCGGAGGGCCCGTTGACGACCAGGTAGTCGCGCACGCGACGCAGCAGGCGGTTGGCGATGCGGGGCGTGCCGCGCGATCGTCGCGCGATCTCGGACCGGGCGGTGCCGGGCAGACCGACGTCCAGCATCGACGCCGAGCGCTGGACCACCTGCTCGAGCTCCTCGGGCTCGTAGTACTCGAGGTGCGCCGTGAAGCCGAACCGGTCGCGCAGGGGGTTGGGGAGGAGCCCCGCGCGCGTGGTCGCCCCCACCAGGGTGAAGGGGGCCAGGTCGAGGGGGATGCTCGTCGCTCCCGCGCCCTTGCCCACCATGATGTCGATGCGGAAGTCCTCCATCGCGAGGTACAGCATCTCTTCGGCGGACCGGGCCATGCGGTGGATCTCGTCGATGAAGAGGACCTCGCCGGGCGTCAACGACGACAGCAGGGCGGCGAGATCGCCGGCGTGCTGGATCGCCGGACCGCTCGACAGTCGCAGGGGCCGACCGCTCTCGTGGGCGACGATCATCGCGAGCGTGGTCTTACCGAGTCCGGGTGGGCCCGACAGCAGGATGTGGTCGGGCGAGCGCTGCTGGATGCGCGCGGCGTCGAGCAGCAGCTGCAGTTGACCGCGCACCTTGTGCTGGCCGACGAACTCGTCGAGCGAGGCGGGCCGCAGGGCTCCCTCGATCGCGAGCTCGGTCTCGTCGTCGGGGGTGCCGGCGTCGCGGACGTCAGCCACCCACGGTCTCCTTGCGGGCGGGGCCGAGCAGCGCGAGCGTGAGCCTCAGCAGGGACTGCACCGAGGCGCGGTCGGCCTCGGAGGCGTTCTCGGTGACGGATGCCACGGCCTCGGCCGCGGTGCGCTCGTTCCAGCCCAGGCCGATCAGCGCCTGCGTGACCTGCATCGGCACCTCTCCCTGCGTCGGGAGGGTGGCGGGCGCGGCGGCGGGAACGACGGCGAGCTTTCCGGCGAGCTGGACGACGATCAGCTTGGCGGTCTTGGGGCCGATGCCCGACACCCGGCGGAAGGGGGCGTCGTCATCGTCCGCCACCGCCTGCGCGATCTGCGGGACGGTCAGCGACGACAGCACGCCGAGGGCGGACTTGGGGCCCACTCCCGTCACGCTGATCAGCTGGGTGAAGACGGTGAGCTCTTCGCGGGTGTCGAACCCGTACAGCGACAGCGCGTCCTCGCGGACGATGAGGTTCGTGTGCAGCTGGACGTCGTCGCCCACGTGCAGCACGCGCGCCGTCTGCGCCGTCACGGCGACGGAGAACCCGACTCCCCCGACGACGACCACCAGCGAATCGTCGGCGACGTGCGCCACCGCACCGTGCAACGAAGAGATCATGCGACCAGCCTACGCGCCGCTTCGTACATGTGTTCGAGCGACACGGGGCAGGGGGCCGCGGCGCTTCTCGGCGTCGCGCCAGGCCCGCTGGGCGGGGGTGAGCGCCGTCTCGGACGAGGGGGATGCCGCTCCCCCGCGCCACGCGTGGCACAGCGCGATCGCGAGAGCGTCGGCGGCATCCGCGGGTTGAGGCAGTTCGGCGAGTCGCAGGACGCGCGCGACCATCGTCTGCACCTGCAGCTTGTCCGCCGAGCCGTACCCCGTGATCGCGGCCTTGACCTCGCTGGGGGTGTGGGTCGCGGCCGGGATGCCGTGCTCCGCGGCCAGCAGCAGGGCGATACCGCTCGCTTGCGCCGTTCCCATCACGGAGTGGCGGTTGTTCTGCGCGAACACCCGCTCGACGGCGACGACCTGCGGGTCATGGGTCGAGAGCACGGAGCGGATGCCGGCGGCGATGGCCGCGAGGCGCTTCTCGATCGGGTCGGTGGGAGCCGAGCGCGCGACACCCACGTGGACGAGCGTTGCGGTGCGGTCGGGTGCGACGTCGACGACGCCGATCCCGCAGCGGGTGAGGCCGGGGTCGATGCCGAGGACGCGCAGAGAACGGGACACGGCCCCCACGCTAAGCGCAGGGGCCGTGTGCACGAGAGAGGGCGCGCCCTTACTCGTCGTTCTCGAGCTCGGCCTGCACCTCGGGGGTCATGTCGAAGTTGGTGTAGACGTTCTGCACGTCGTCGCTGTCTTCGAGGGCGTCGATCAGGCGGAAGACCTTGCGCGCGGTGTCGGCGTCGACCTCGACCTTGAGGGACGGGACGAACTCGACGTCGGCGGAGTCGTACTCGATGCCGGCATCCTGCAGCGCCGAGCGCACCGACACCAGGTCGCTCGCCTCGGTGATGACGCCGAAGCCCTCGCCGTGCGGCTCGACCTCTTCGGCGCCGGCCTCGAGCACGGCGAGCATGACGTCGTCTTCGGTGGTGCCCTCGGAGGGGACGACGATGACGCCCTTGCGGCTGAAGTTGTAGGCGACGCTGCCGGGATCGGCGAGGGTGCCGCCGTTGCGGCTGAGGGCGGTGCGCACCTCGGCCGCGGCGCGGTTCTTGTTATCGGTCAGACACTCGATGAGGAAGGCGACGCCGTTGGGACCGTAGCCCTCGTACATGATCGACGAGTACTCGACGGCCTCGCCGCCGATGCCGGCGCCGCGCTTGATCGCACGGTCGATGTTGTCTTTGGGGACCGAGGTCTTCTTGGCCTTCAGAACGGCGTCGAAGAGCGTCGGGTTGCCCTGGAGGTCGGCTCCACCGAGCTTCGCCGCGACCTCGATGTTCTTGATGAGCTTGGCCCACGACTTGGCGCGACGGGAGTCGATGACCGCCTTCTTGTGCTTGGTCGTGGCCCATTTGGAGTGTCCGGACATAGCTTCCAGTCTAGAGCGCGGGGGCGGAGATGCCGCGTCGGCGGTGGACGCGCGCGAGGAATCTCTCGTGGAACCGCGTCTCGCCCGTCGATTCGGGGTGGAACGCGGTGCCCAGCAGTGCGCCCTGCTCGATCGCCACGACGCGTCCGTCCGAGAGGGATGCCAGGGGCACGGCATCCGGACCCCACTCGACGACCGCGGGGGCACGGATGAACGCGGCGTGCACCGGCGGCTCGCCGAGGGCGGGCACGTCGAGGTCGGTCTCGAACGACGCGGTCTGGCTGCCGAAGGCGTTGCGCGCCACGCGGGCGTCTATGCCGCCGAAGGTGCGCTGACCGGTGATCGCACCGTCGATGCGGTCGGCGAGCAGGATCAGGCCGGCGCAGGTGCCGTACATCGGCATCCCGTCCGCGATGGCGGCGCGGATCGGGTCGAAGAGACCGAAGGCGCGGGCGAGCTTGTCGATCACGCTCGACTCCCCGCCGGGGAGGACGAGGCCCTCCACGGCGGAGAGCTCCTCGGGGCGACGCACGGGATGCGCGTCCGCCCCGAGGGCGCGGAGCACGGCGAGGTGCTCGCGCACGTCGCCCTGCAGCGCGAGAACCCCGACGCGAGGAGCGTTACCAGCCACGCTCGGAGAGGCGGTGCGGGGCGGGCAGATCGGCGACGTTGATGCCGACCATCGCCTCGCCGAGACCGCGCGAGT
>NZ_QAJB01000015.1:0-5478 GCF_003061325.1 Microbacterium sp. HMWF026 | reverse complement strand
GTTCTCGTGCGGGCCGGGTCATGACGCCCCGGTGCTCGCCCCGGTCCGGGGGCGTCTCAGCGCCCGGCCGCGTAGCCCTGCGCCCCGCGCGGGTTGGCCGCGGCCCACAGCAGGCCCTCGGCGTCGCGACCCACGGCGCTGACGCGCCCGAGCGCCCAGTCGCCCGCGCGGCGGACGCGGTGTCCGCGCTCCTCGAGCGCGCGGATCACCTCGTCGCCCAGGCGGTCCTCGACGGCCGCGCCGGCCGGCACCCACGTGCGCGGCCAGAACGAGTCGATCAGTGCGGTGGTGTTGAGCGTCGGCGCGTCGATCGCCTGCTGCGCGGTGTAGCCGCCCACGAGCATCCGCAGCAGCACCGGAAGCTGCCACTGGTCCTGCTGGTCGCCGCCGGGGGAGCCGATCGCGATCACCTCGTCGCCGCGCGAGAGCATCGTCGGGGTGAGGGTCGTCCGCGGGCGTCGCCCCGGGGTGAGGGATGCCGGATGCCCGGGCACCAGCCAGGTCGCCTGCAGGCGCGTGCCCAGGCAGAACCCCAGCGCGGGGACCGTCGGCGACGACTGCAGCCAGCCGCCCGAGGGGGTGGCCGAAACGACGTTGCCCCACCGGTCGATGACGTCGATGTGGCAGGTGTCGCCGCGGGTCTGCCCCGACCGGTCGACCGTCGGTTCGCCGGTGGACCCGTCCGCCGACGAGCGGTCGGTGCGCAGCGGTGGCAGGCGCGGCTCGCGTCCGTCGGGCGAGCCGGGCCGCAGCTCTGCGGATGCCGCGTGCCCGATCAGCGCGCGGCGCGTGGACACGTAGGCGTCGGACAGCAGATCGTCGGCATCGACCGCGCCGTCGCCGTCGCCGAACCAGGCGTCGCGGTCGGCATAGGCCAGCTTCTGCGCCTCGAGCAGCAGATGCGCCCCCTCGGGCGTCGACGGGTCGAGCCGGGCGTCGTCGGCATCGTCCAGCAGACGCAGCGTGTGGAGCAGCGCGGGCCCCTGCGTCCACGTCCCCGCCTTGTAGACGTCCCACCCGCGGAACCGCGCCGTCACCGCGGGCTCGTACCCGGCGCGCCACGACCGGAGGTCGTCGGCATCCAGGATGCCGGCATGATCCGCCCCGTCGGCGTGACGGTGCGGGTGGGCCATGAACGCGGCGGCCTCGGGCAGCACCTCGGTCATCCACCGCTCGCGGGCCGCGTCGATGCGGCTCTCGCGGTCGGCGTCGCGGTCGCCCGCTGCGACGAGGGCGTCCAGGACGTCGCCCCACGCCGGGTTGCGCACGATCGTGTCGGGCGCGGGCGGCGAGCCGGTCGGCATCCACCTCTCGGCGGACGTCGGCCAGTGCGCGTGGAACAGATCGGCGACGCGCGCGATGGTCGCGGCGGCACCGGCCACCAGGGGATGACCGTCGCGGGCGTAGCCGATCGCGAAGGCGAGGACGTCGGCGAGCTCCCACGTGCCGTGGTCGCGCAGCAGCAGCAGCCACGCGTCGACCGCCCCCGGAACGGCGGCCGCGAGACCGCCCGCTCCGGGGACCAGGTCGAGGCCGCGACCGGTGAAGTGCGCGATGTCGGCGCGCGCGGGTGCCGGGCCCTGGCCCATGAGCACGACCGGTTCGGCCGCGCCCGCCGGACGGATCAGCGCGACCAGGTCGCCGCCGGGGCCGTTGAGGTGCGGCTCGACGACGTGCAGCACGAACGCGCCGGCCACGGCCGCGTCAAAGGCGTTGCCGCCGCGCTCGAGAACGGCCTGGGCGGTCGCGGTGGCCGTCCAGTGCGCCGAGGCCGACATACCGAACGTCCCCCGCAGGGTGGGACGGGAGGTAAAGAATGCCGGGGGCGTGAAGGTCATCGCTTCAGCCGGGCGATCCACTCCTCGACCTCGTCCGCGGTGCGCGGGATGCCGGCCGACAGGTTGACGGGACCGTCCGCCGTCATCACGATGTCGTCCTCGATGCGGGCACCGATGCCGCGGTACTCCTCGGGCACGGTCAGATCGTCGATCTGGAAGTACAGGCCGGGCTCGATCGTGAAGACCATGCCCGGCTCGAGCAGCCCGTCGTAGTACATCTCGCGACGCGCCTGGGCGCAGTCGTGCACGTCGATGCCGAGGTGGTGGCTCGTGCCGTGGACCATGTAGCGCCGGTGCTGGCCGCCGCGGTCGCCGTCGAGGGCCTCTTCGGCCGTCACGGGCAGCAGACCCCACTCGGCGACGCGGGCCGCGATGACCTCCATGGCGGCCTCGTGCAGACGACGGAACGGCACCCCGACCTTCGCCGCGGCGAACGACGCGTCGGCGGCCTCGCGGACCGTCTCGTAGATGCGGCGTTGGATGTCGGTGAACGTGCCCGAGACGGGCAGCGTGCGGGTGATGTCGGCCGTGTACAGGCTGTCGACCTCGACGCCGGCGTCGAGCAGGATCAGGTCGCCCGGCTTGACGGGGCCGTCGTTGCGGGTCCAGTGCAGGTAGCAGGCGTGCGGGCCCGAGGCCGCGATCGTGTCGTAGCCGACGCTGTTGCCGTCGGACCGGGCGCGCTGGTGGAAGACCCCCTCGACGACGCGCTCACCGCGCGGGTGCTCGATGATGCGGGGGAGCTCGGCGATGACGTCGTCGAAGCCGCGGCCGGTGACCTCGACGGCCAGGGCCATCTGCGCCAGCTCGTACTCGTCCTTGACCAGGCGCAGCTCCGACACGAAGCGCGTCAGCTCGTCGTCGGTGCCGACCGTGCGGTCGTCCGCCTCGGGCGAGAACGCGTCCAGGTGCGCCGTGGTCAGGCCGAGGTCGGCGGCGACGCCGTCGAGGGCGGGGCGCGGGCCGATCCAGAACTCGCCGATCGTGGCATCCGAGTAGAACTCCGCCGTCGTGCGGTCGGCGCGCTCACGGAAGTACAGGACCGCCTCGTGTCCCTCGTCGCGGGGCTCGAACACGAGCACGGCGTCGGGCTCGGCGTCGCTGCCCCACCCGGTGAGGTGCGAGAAGGCGGAGTGCGCGCGGAAGGGATA
Source organism: Microbacterium sp. HMWF026 (assembly GCF_003061325.1). NCBI lineage: Bacteria > Bacillati > Actinomycetota > Actinomycetes > Micrococcales > Microbacteriaceae > Microbacterium > Microbacterium sp. HMWF026. The sequence continues at coordinate 2,489 of NZ_QAJB01000015.1, read as the reverse complement.
GTCGCAGTCGTTGCTGCGCTGCTTGAGGCCGCCCGCGGGGACGACCACGCGCTGGCCGGGGAAGGCCTTCGACACCTTCTCGCGACGACGGGCGGCCCACGGGGCCTGCTCGCGCGCGGCGGGCAACGAAGCCGGGTGCTCGGCCCACCCCGTCGAGATGGTGTCGAGGAACCCTCGGGGGAACGGCGCCTTGCGATTGCTAGGGGCGGCGGTCTCGGTCTCGGCGGCCTGGGGCTCGGCGGTCTGGGGCTCGTCGGCCTGGGGCTCGGCGGTCGGCGCGGTCGTGTCGCGGGGGGAGGGAGCGTCCATCGTTCCAGTCTCGCACTCGACGGCGTCGGGCGCACGAATGCCACGGCCCCGCCGCCCGTATCCAGGGTGGGGAGGAGGGGCGCAGGCGCCCGTCGTCAGCGGGCGGTGCGCTCGAGCTGCACGACGATGGGGCGGTGATCGCTGCCCGACCCGTCGAGGGAGCGCATGACGACCGAGCCCGACACGGTCCAGTCGGGCGTCGCCATGACGTGGTCGATCGGCGCGCCCAGCAGCGCGGGAGCGTCGGTCGGCCAGGTGCCCACACCGCCGTTGCCGCTCTCGGACGCCGCGTCGTGGCAGCGGCCCAGGGTGCCGCCGTCGATGCCCATTCCCGTCATGTGGTCGAGCGTGGCGTTGAAGTCGCCGGCGAGGATGACGTTGTCGGTGCCGCACTGATCGGCCAGCCACTGCAGGTCGCTGCGCCACTGCGGCATGTACTCCTGGCGCGGCGCGACCGCGTGCGCGGCGACGATGATCGGCCCGTCGCCCGAGACCGGCATGGCCACGGCGCTGGGGACGGTGGAGGTGTTGCTCGAACCGTCGAGCGACGACTGGATGACGGAGTAGTCGCCCAGGCTCGGGCGGATCAGAACGGTCGTCGACGTGGCATCCCACCCCGTGATGCCGTACTCGCCGTACTCGGCGTGATGGGCCCACATCGGCTGCCCCATGTCGCGCATCATCTCGGCGACCTGCGCGCCGGTGTCGATCGTGGTCTCGGGCAGCGTCACCACGTCGGCCTGCATGCCCACGGCGAACTTCGCGATCGACTCGGCCGAGGTCGCCGAGCCCGCGGTGTTCCACGTCATCACCCGCAGGCTCGTCTCGGTCTTGGCGGGCAGATCGCCGCCGAAGCCGCGGTCGGAGAGCAGGGCGACGTTGATGCCGCCCGAAACGCCGAAGATCAGCGCGAGCACCAGGGCCATCGCCCGCACCGGGCGGATGAATGCGAACAGCAGCATGAGCAGCGTCGCCGCGATCAGGGCGGCCGCGAGCGGCGCACGGAACGAGATCACCTGCGCGAGCGGGAACGTGCGCTCGAGACCGAAGGCCGAGGGCCACGTGAGCACGGCGGCACCCGCCGCGAAGACGAGCGCGACCAGGAATCCGAGCAGTCGACGCACGCATCCGACCCTAGGCGAGCCGTCTGGGAGATCGACGGATGCCGGCAGGGTGATGCCCGAAGGTCACCGCGGCCACCGAGGGGGTGAGGGCGATACGCTCGACGGATGCCGCACGATCGTCGTTTCGAGGGACCGACCGATCTGCACCTGCACTCCTCGCACTCCGACGGGACCGAGCCGCCCGCCGAGGTCATGGCCGCCGCGCACCGCCATGGCCTGCGCACCGCCGCCCTGACCGACCACGACACGACCTCGGGCTGGGCCGAAGCCGCCGAGGCGGCGACGTCCCTGGGAATGACGTTCGTGCCCGGCATGGAGCTGTCGGCGCGGCACCGCTGGCGCAGCGTCCACCTGCTCGCCTACCTGATCGATCCCGACGACGCGGGGCTGCGGGCGATGACCGATCGCATCCGCTCGTCGCGCCTCGACCGCGCGCAGATCATGGCGGAGCGCATCTCGCACGACTACGACATCGCGTGGGACGACATCGTCGCGCAGACCACCGACGGCGCGACCGTGGGGCGCCCGCACATCGCCGACGCCCTCGTCGCCCGGGGGATCGTCGCCGATCGCACCGAGGCCTTCGCCGGCATCCTGCACCCGTCCGGCGATTACTACGTGGCCCTGTACGCCCCGGACCCGGTGACCGCCGTCGAACTCGTCGTCGGGGCCGGGGGCGTGCCGATCGTCGCCCACCCGGCCGGTCGCGCGCTGCTTCCCGACGGGGTGCTGCAGGCGATGCTGCAGGCGGGTCTGGCGGGGTTCGAGCTCGCCCATCGCGAGAACCTGCCCGAGCCGACGGCCCTGCTCGCCACGCTCGCGGCCGAGCGCGACCTGATCGTCACCGGGTCGAGCGATTACCACGGTCTGGGCAAGCCGAACGTCCCGGGCGAGAACACGACCGCCGACGACATGGTCGCGCGGCTGTTCGCGCTCGGTCGCGGTTCGGCGCCGGTCTTCGCGTAGGCGCGGGGCGCTGCGTAGGCGCGGGGCGCTGCGCGCGCGAGCGCTGCGCTGGGCTCGGCGGGGGTTCTTACACTCTGCGGGGCGCTGGGC
>NZ_QAJB01000163.1:0-5154 GCF_003061325.1 Microbacterium sp. HMWF026 | reverse complement strand
ACCGAGACCCGCCTGGGCGGGGACGATGTCGCGCGACAGCTCGTGCCCGTAGAGCGGCATCCCCGCCTCGAGGCGGAGGGTGTCGCGCGCGGCCAAGCCGCAGGGAACGAGCCCCTCGGGCTCCCCGGCAGCGAGCACGGCGTCCCACAGCGCACCCGCCTGCGCGAGCGGGATGAGCAGCTCGTATCCGTCCTCGCCGGTGTAGCCGGTGCGCGCGACGAAGAGGGGCGCACTCTCGAACGCCCCGTCGGTCCAGGCGTAGTAGCCGAGCTGGTCGAGGGCGGTGCCGGTGATCTCGACCCCCGCGGTGGAGCTCAGGATGCCATGGGCCCGGGGGCCCTGAAGGGCGATGAGGGCGAACTGGTCGGTGACGTCTTCGACCCGCGGGATCCCCCCACCCGACGTCACCGCGTAGTCCGTGCCCTCGAGCGGACGGTCGAGGAAGGCCTGCGCCGCCGACCAGGTGGCACGGGCGGCGTCGAACGACGCCGCGACGGCGTCCCGGTTCGACGCATTCGCGATGACGAGGAAGTAGTCGTCCGCGGTGCGGTAGACGATCACGTCGTCGACGATCCCCCCGCTCTCGGCCAGAACCATGGAGTACTTGGCCTTGCCGATCTTCATCGTCGAGATACGGCCGGCGAGCACGTAGTCGAGGAAGTCCCCGGCACGCCCGCCCTGCACCCAGAATTCGGCCATGTGCGAGATGTCGAACAGTCCGGCGGCCTCGCGGACGGCGCGGTGCTCGGCGAGGTCGAAGGTGTAGCGCACGGGCATGTTCCAGCCGCCGAAGTCGGTGAACGAGGCGCCGAGGGCCTCGTGCCGTTCGTGCAGCGGCGACGTGCGCGGTGGAGCGGGGGTGTCGGTCATGAGTTCTGCCGTTCGCGGTGACGGACAGACGCCGGTCGGCGCCTGAAGAACTCCCCCTCTGTCATGGGCCTGAGAGTTTCACCGGCGCAGCGTTTCGGGCGGCGCGGCTTTCACCGTCGGCGGGTTCGGGGACGTGGCATCCCGGACCTCTTTCCAGAGTGGCCCGATCGACGCGGTACGCGTACCTGAGAGATTGGCGGGGAGGCTTGCTCCTTCGGTGCCCGGCTGCGTTCGCCGGAGCTCTCCCGCATCGATCATGGGGCCGGTGTGGACTTGTGGGGTCAGCCTAGCGGAGCGGACCACGCGGGGGCAGCCCGACCGTCAGCCTCGGGTGCAGCTGCCGGATGCCACGGGTGCCGACAACGACCCCATCTGCGCCATGACGGGTTCGAGTTCGGCGGGGGTCATGGCGTAGCCGACGTTGTCGTCGGTGTCGGAGCGGGCGAAGACGATCCCGGCGACCTCGCCGGTCGTGGTCAGCAGCGGGCCCCCCGAGTTGCCCGGGCGCACGACGGCCGCGAGCGCGTAGATGTCGCGCGGGGTCGAGGACGCGTCGTAGATGTCGGGGACGGGGACGGTGCCCTCGGACAGCACCTGGGCACTGCCCGAGGTGAAGGGGCCGCCGCCCGGGTAGCCCTGCACGACGGCCGGCGAGCCGACACCCAGGGTCGACACGATCGGCAAGGCCGTGGCATCCAGTCCGTCCACCGAGACCACCGCGATGTCGTCGATCGGGTCGAAGTAGACCACGCGGCCCTCGCGGGCGGGCTGACCGGGCAGTTCGACGACGGGGGTGTCGACGCCGGCGACGACGTGGGCGTTGGTGACGACGCGGCCGTCGGCGACGACGAAGCCCGAGCCGCTCGAGGTGACACCGCAGGCGTAGGCGGTTCCCGACACGCGGGCGACGGACTGCGCCGCCTGCGTGAGGGCGGGGTCGTCGAGCGCGATCTCGGGAGCGCTCGGGACGGGGCCGATCTGGATGAGCTGGCCCAGGCGCGGGATGCCCTCGGCGAAGACCGAGCCGCGCAGCTCGGCGAGCGCGCCCCGCACGGGAGCGGGGGTGAGGTCGTCGATGGTGCGCACCACGGTGGACGAGCCCAGCGCGGCCGACACCACGGGGACGCCGGCGGGGGTGATCGATCCCGCGGCGAACGAGATCGCCAGGGCCGCGGCGGCGACGTTGACCACACCGCCCAGCAGCCGCTCGGGTACGCGCAGCTTGATGCGGTCGGCGCCGCGGCGGAAGAACCCGCCGACGGCGCTGCCGAGGCCGCTGCCGATCAGCAGCAGCAGGACGCCGCTGAGGATCATGAGGGGGCCGCGCCACGAGGGCGCAGTGACCCACTGGCCCACGAACGGCGTCACCCAGTAGGCGACGACGGCGCCGAGGGCGAGGCCGGCGAAGAACCCGATCGTGGCGAGGAACCCCCGCGAGAGGCCCACGATGAGCGCGATCGCCAGAAGGGCGATCAGAACGATGTCGATGAACGGCATCCGACCTCCTGAATCCGGTTCGAGGCTAGGGCGCTCGTCTGTGAGAACCCTTTCGACGCGCGGCGGCGCGCCCGGTCGCGCCGCTCCTGCCCTCGATAAACGCCGACGCTGTCGAGACACGCGGTGCCTCGCCGTGTTTCGACAGGATGGGCGTTTATCGGCGCGAGGGCGTCCCTTCTGGTCGGGATGACACTAAGATCGGTGACGGAGATATGGTCACCATGACACGAACCCAGAGCCCCGAGTCCCGCGACGCCGACGTGCGCGTCGCGGTGTCGACCGTCATCTTCAGCGTGCGCCGCGACGCCCACGACGAGCCGGTGCTCACCCTTCCGCTCGTCCGCCGCACGCGCGACCCCTTCGACGGCCGCTGGGCGCTACCGGGCGGTTGGCTCGACGCGACCGAGGGGCTCGACGCCGCGGCATCCCGAACCCTCGCCGAGACGACCGGCCTGACGCCCAGCTACCTCGAGCAGCTGTACGCGTTCGGCGCCGTCGACCGCTCCCCCACCCGGGTGGTGTCGATCGTCTACTGGGCGCTGCTGCGCTCGGACGAGGTCGACGCGCAGGTCGCCGCGCACGCGCGGCAGGGCGACGCCCCCGAGAACGTCGAGTGGTTCGACGCGACCGACCTGCCGGTCCTGGCGTTCGACCACAACGACATCGTCGAGTACACGCTGTGGCGCCTGCGCAACAAGGTCGGCTACAGCCGCATCGCGCACGGGCTGCTGCCCGACGAGTTCACCCTCGCGGATCTGCGCGAGGTGACCGAGTCGATCCTCGGCAAGCGTCTGGATCCGGCGAACTTCCGCCGCCAGGTCGACACGAGCGACACGCTCATTCCCACCGATCGCTTCCGCACCGGAAGCCATCGCCCCGCCCGTCTGTACCGCTACAACCGCGACGTGGAGCTCGCCGACCGCGGCCCGCTCCCGTCCCGTCACTGATCGGAAACCGCCCATGTCCGCCACTCCCCTCACCCTGCAGCCCCGCCCGGCGATCGACCCCAGCGTCGACCACGCGATCCAGGCGATCGTCTCGGGCGCGTCGACCGACGCGACGTGCACGACCGACCTCGCCGTCGGGCCCTGGGACTTCGACACGCGCCCCGGTTACGGTCCGGGATCGTCGATGGGCGACGTCATCCCCACCGGAGCGCCCCGTCAGGGCGAACTGCCCCAGCAGTACCGCGACGCCTCGGACGACGAGCTCGACGAGCGCATCCGCGCCGCGAAGGCCACGCTCGGCGACCGCGTCGTCGTGCTGGGGCACTTCTACCAGCGCGAAGAGGTCGTGCGCCACGCCGACTACGTGGGCGACTCGTTCCAGCTCGCCAACGCGGCCAAGGAGCGTCCCGAGGCCGAGGCCATCGTCTTCTGCGGCGTGCACTTCATGGCCGAGACCGCCGACCTGCTCTCGCGCCCCGACCAGGCCGTCATCCTGCCGAACCTCGCCGCGGGGTGCTCGATGGCCGACATGGCCGACATCGACCAGGTCGAGGAGTGCTGGGAGCAGCTCGAAGACGTCCTCGGCGACCTCGAGACCCCGGATGCCGACGGCCTCGTCCCCGTCATCCCGGTGACGTACATGAACTCCAGCGCCGCCATCAAGGGCTTCGTCGGTCGTCACGGCGGCATCGTCTGCACCTCGTCGAACGCCCGGACCGTGCTGGAATGGGCCTTCGCCCGCGGGCGCCGCGTGCTGTTCTTCCCCGACCAGCACCTCGGTCGCAACACCGCGAAGGCGATGGGGGTGCCCCTCGCGCAGATGCCGATGTGGAACCCGCGTAAGCCCCTCGGCGGCTCCACCGACGCGCAGATCGTCGACAGCCGCGTCATCCTGTGGCACGGCTTCTGCTCGGTGCACCGCCGCTTCACGGTCGACCAGATCGACAAGGCCCGCGCCGAGCACCCCGGCGTGCGCGTGATCGTGCACCCCGAGTGCCCGATGGACGTGGTGGATGCCGCGGACGAGGCCGGGTCGACCGACATCATCCGCAAGGCCATCGCCGCCGCGACCGAGCCGACGACCTTCGCGATCGGCACCGAGATCAACCTGGTCCAGCGCCTGGCCGCGCAGTACCCGCAGCACGAGATCTTCTGCCTCGACCCCGTGGTGTGCCCCTGCTCGACGATGTACCGCATCCACCCCGGCTACCTCGCGTGGGTGCTCGAATCGCTGGTCGCGGGGCAGGTCGTCAACCGCATCACCGTTCCCGCCGACGTCGCCGAACCCGCCACCGTCGCGCTCGAGCGGATGCTCGCGGCCAAGCCGAACGGCGCGGTGAAATGACGACCGTCGTCGTGGTGGGCAGCGGCATCGCCGGTCTCACGGCGGCGCTGCACGCGAGCGAGGCGGGATGCCGCGTCACCGTCGTGACCAAGGGCGCTCTGCCCGACACCAACACCCGTTGGGCGCAGGGCGGCATCGCCGCCGTGACCGACCCGGCCGACACGGTCGCCTCGCACGCCGCCGACACGGTCACCGCGGGAGCGGGGCTGAACGACCCGGCCGCGGTCGACGTCCTGGTCGGCGAGGGACCGGAGCGCATCGCGGAGCTCGTGGAGCGCGGGGTGGCCTTCGACCGCACGGCCGACGGGGACTTCTCGCGCGGACTCGAGGCGGCGCACGCGGTCGCCCGCGTGCTGCACGCCGGCGGCGACGCGACCGGGGCGGCGATCCAGGCGGCCCTCGGCGACGCCGTGCGCCGCTCCGACATCGTCGTGCGCGAGCACGCGCTGCTGCGCGACCTCGTCGTGACCGAGGGGCGGGTCGCCGGCGTCGAGC
>NZ_QAJB01000162.1:0-1348 GCF_003061325.1 Microbacterium sp. HMWF026 | reverse complement strand
CGGCACATCCAGCCTGGGGTGCGGGCGGGGGCCGTCGTGGCATCCGGGGGTGTAATTCATCCGCGTGCGGGGTCGTCCTCACCCGCGAACGGCGACGGATCGGGCGTCATCGGTACCGTCGGCCCCGGACGGGTGAGGACGCGCCTAGGGTGAGCCCATGGAATTCGGCATCTTCGTCCCCCAGGGCTGGCGCTTCGACCTCGTCGGCATCGACCCCTCCGAGCACTGGCGGGTCATGAACTCCCTCGCCCAGAGCGCCGACGACGGGCCCTGGGCTTCGCTCTGGGTCTACGACCACTTCCACACCACTCCCGTGCCGAGCGCCGAGGCCACGCACGAGGCGTGGACCCTGATGGCGGCCTTCGCCGCCGCCACCGACCGGGTGCGCCTCGGCCAGATGTGCACGTGCATGGGGTATCGCAACCCGGCGTACCTCGCCAAGGTCGCCGCCACCGTCGACGCGATCTCGGGCGGACGCGCCGAGATGGGCATCGGCGGCGGATGGTACGAGCACGAGTGGCGCGCCTACGGTTACGGCTTCCCACCCATCGCCGAGCGTCTCGGACGCCTGCGCGAGGGCGTCGAGATCATGCACCAGGCGTGGACCACAGGCGAGGCGACCCTGTCGGGGAAGTACTACGAGGTCGACGGCGCGATCGTGCAGCCGACGCCCCTGCAGGCCGGTGGCATCCCGCTCTGGATCGCCGGTGGAGGCGAGAAGGTCACGCTCAAGATCGCGGCGAAGTATGCGTCGTACACCAATTTCGGCGGATCGCTCGAGGAGTTCGACCACAAGTCCGAGGTGCTGCGCGGACACTGCGAGGCCCTCGGTCGCGACGCCGGTGAGATCACCCGCTCGACCAACTTCAACACGATCGTCGCCGAGACCGAGGCCGAGGCATCCGAGCGCCTGGCGGCCGTGGTCGCGCGCCTGCGCCCGCACGTGGGTGACGAGCGGGCGGATGCCATCGAGGCCGACTACCGCTCCTCCGACGGCTTCGGCACGCCCGAGCAGATCGTGGAGCGGCTGCGCGAGCGCGCCGAGCACGGACTGGGCTACGCGATCCACTACTTCCCCGAGGCCGCGTACGACACGTCGGGCATCTCGCTGTTCGAGCGCGAGGTGATTCCGCACCTCTAAACGCTGTTCCTGCTGAAACACGCGGACGCACACCGTGTCTCGGCAGGAACGGCGTTCATCGCGCGGCGGCGCGGCGCTTCGCGCCGTCAGCCGCCGCATGCGCGCGTGGCGCCGCCGTCGCCCGCCGCCCTCGCTCCCCTCGATAAACGCTGTTCCTGCCGAAACACGCGGACGCACACCGTGTCTCGGCACGAGCAGCGTTTATCG
>NZ_QAJB01000161.1:0-2172 GCF_003061325.1 Microbacterium sp. HMWF026 | reverse complement strand
GTGATGACGATTGTGCGGAAGCGCAGCGACCGACGCCAGAGCGTCGCGAGACGGTCCCGCATCGCCCGCCAGTCCCGCACACCGCGCCGGGGCGGAGGCAGGGTCCGCACCACGCCCGTCATGGGGTGCTCAGGCCACCGCGCCGGCGCGATAGCCCACGCCGCGCACGGTGGTCACGATCCGCGGGTTGTCGGGGTCGGCCTCGATCTTGGCGCGCAGGCGCTGCACGTGGACGTTCACCAGACGCGTGTCGGCCTTGTAGTGATAGCCCCACACCTGCTCGAGCAGCATCTCGCGCGAGAACACCTGCTGCGGCTTCTCGGCCAGCGCCACCAGCAGCTCGAACTCCAGCGGCGTGAGGGCGATCGGTGCGTCGCCGCGGCGCACCTCGTGCGCGGCGACGTCCACGACCAGGTCGCCGATGCGCAGCGTCTCGTCGGCCGGGGCCTGCGCGGGCCGCAGGCGCGTGCGGATGCGGGCGACGAGCTCTTTGGGGTTGAAGGGCTTGACGATGTAGTCGTCGGCTCCCGACTCGAGTCCCTTGACCACGTCGGCGGTGTCGGTGCGCGCGGTGAGCATGATGATCGGGATGCCGGACTCCGCCCGCACGCGCGTGCAGATCTCGATGCCGTCCACGCCGGGGAGCATCAGGTCCAGCAGGATGAGGTCGGGACGCTCGGTGCGCCAGGCCTCGACCGCCTGCGCCCCGTCGGCGCAGAACGCCGTGTCGAATCCCTCCGTGCGCAGCACGATGCCGATCATCTCGGCCAGAGCGGTGTCATCGTCGACGACCAGGATCCGTGAAGTCATTCGGGTGTGCGTCTTCCGTCTCGAACCCGCTCGGGAAAACGGGCCACGCCCCGGGTGGGGGCACGTCTTGAAGAGAGTAGTCGACGTGTCTGCGAGCGGGGCGAGCGTGTCGGGGGTGTGTGACACGATGAGGGCACCGCTACGTGTACGAGGAGGCGCCACCGTGAACGCGTATCCGGCTTGGACCCCGGCATCCCGCCCGGGCATCGTCCCCCTGCACCCGTACGGGTTCGGCACGATCCTCGGCCGATCGTTCGTGGCGCTGCGCCACAACCCCAAGGTGCTGCTCGGTTTCGCGCTCGTCGTGCAGGCCGTCGCGTCGATCGTGCTCACCGCCGCGATCGCGGGTGTCGCGATCGCGAGCTTCTCGCGCCTCGACACCGTGCCGTACGGCAGCGACGACTTCGACGCGATCATGACCGGGTCCATCGTGATCACCGCGGCCACGACGCTGGTGCTCGGACTCGCGAGCGGCGCGCTGAGCGTCGTCGTGCAGGGCGTCGTGGTGGCCGAGGTCGCCCACGCGGTGGTGGCCGAGAAGCCCACGCTCCGCGCGACGTGGGCGCGCGTCAAGCCGGTCTTCTGGCGGCTGATCGGCTACAGCGCCCTGGTGCTGACGGCGACCGTGCTGACGCTGGGTCTGCTCGCGGGCATCGTCGCGCTGCTCGCGATCGCCGTGGTGTGGGTCGGCATCCTCGTCGGCATCCTCGCCCTCATCGCGCTGATCCCCCTGTACCTGTGGCTGACGCCCAAGCTCTTCCTCGTCCCGTCGGTCATCATCCTCGAGCGCGCGCCCGTCTTCCGCGCGATCGGGCGGTCGTGGGCGCTGACCCGCGGACGCTTCTGGTCGACGCTCGGGGTGGTCCTCATCATATCGATGGCCTTCGGGATCGTCGCGCAGATCATCTCGATCCCCCTGGGCCTGATCTCCGGGATCGTCCCCGGGATCCTCGCGCCCACCGGCGACGATTCGGTGACGGCCATCGTCAGTCTCGTCGTGGTGCAGATCATCGGACAGTTCGGCATCCTGCTCGTGCAGTGCATCGCCCTCGTGGTCCAGTCGACGTCGGCCGTGCTCGTCTACGTGGACGCCCGCATGCGCGTCGAGGCCCTCGACCACGACCTGCAGACCTACGTCGAGGCGCGCGACGCCGGAGCGGCACAGCTGACGGATCCGTACCTGGTCGGGGTGGGACGCGTGGTGGCCCGTCCGGCTCCGGTCCCCGCGGGGCCGGTGCCCGCGTTCGCGGGGTACGCGCCGCAGGCCGGGTACCCCGGGCAGGCCGGATACCCTGCACAGCCCGGGTACGGCGCACAGCCCGGGTACCCCGCGCAGGCCGGCCCCGCGACCCCGCCGTACGC
>NZ_QAJB01000160.1:0-4497 GCF_003061325.1 Microbacterium sp. HMWF026 | reverse complement strand
CGGCCAGTCCCCGGCGCACGTCGAAGACCGCTCGGGCCCCCGCCCGCTCGAGGACCGCCGTGTGCACGCCGGCGGCCACCGCCTCGAGGACGGTGATCGCGACGAGCGTTGCGAGGCAGAGCAGGACGGCGCCGTTCGCGCCCACCGCTTCGATCAGCGCCTGCGCCGCCAGCGGCTGCGCCAGCGCGCACGCCACCGCGACGAGGGCGGTGGTGACGATCACGAGGAGCCGACCGCGGTGCGGCCGGACGAAGACGGTGAACAGCGACAGCGCCACGCTCACTCCCTCGCCCTCGGCGCGGTGCCTCGTCGTGCCATGACCGGGGCCCCGGCATCGAGGAGGGGGAAGGCGCCGCGCCCCGTCTGCACCGAGGACAGCACCGCCGCGACTCCGGCCGTGCCCGTCGCGTAGTCCATCGACACGCGCGAGAGCCCGCGGCCGAGCATCGCGAACCCGTCCCGGTAGGTGATCGCGTAGGCGTCGAACGCGCGCACGTGCATGCGGACGAGGGCTCGGGTGTCGGCGAGACCCGCCCGATCGAGCTCGTCCAGCGCGAGGATCATCCCCGCGCGGCCGTCGAACACGCCGGGCTCGATGACGATCGCCGGACTCAACGCCGTGACCAGACCGCGCAGCTGCTCCTCACTCAGGACGCAGCGACCCGCCGCCGCCAGCCGAGCCGCCGCCACGGCGATCCCGGCCGAACCGTGAGCCAGGTAGGGATACAGGATGCCGCGCTCCTCGACGAGCAGGGCGCCGTCGGGTCCCGCGGCGCAGGCGCGGAGGTCGCGCTCGATGCAGCGCTGCGCGTCGTCGAGATGGCGTTCGTCGCCCGTCGCCGCGGCAAGGGCGGCCAAGAACACCGCGACACCCGACCAGCCGTCGATCAGTCCCGCCGCCTGGCCGGTTGACGTCGCGGCGGCGGGCACCCGGGCATCGAGGATCCCCTCGGCCAGGAGCACGGCGCGCTCTCGTCCGGCCCCGCCGGCATCGAGCAGCGCGAGGCCGATCCCCGCGCGGCCGCTGTACAGCGTTGCATCGGTCGACGCCGAGAGCTCCTCGGCCGCGGAATCGAGCAGCGAGATCGCCCGGTCCGCCCGGCCGCACGCGGCGAGCGCCACCGCGATGCCGGTTCGTCCGTCGAGCAGACCCGCTTCTCCGACGTCGCTCGCCGCGCGGGACAGCCAGTCGATCCAGGTTTGCGGCACCCGCTCGCCCATCCGGCGCAGACTCCACAGCACGCCCGCCGCACCGGCCGCGAACTGCCGACCGTTCTCCAGGTACTGCAGGACGTCACCGGGGAAGAGGCGATCGGAACGATCGGGCGTGCACGAGGCCCGAATCGCGCGGACGAGGGCGGTCGGTGTCACCCGCACGAGAGCGGCGGGGGACGACAACGGACCGTACGCCCGCTCGACGAGGTCGCGCCACTCGGGCGGAAGGGCGAAGTGCTCCTGCGCCCACGCGGCGTGCTCCCGGGCGCGGGTGGGGTCGGCGGAGAGCACGATCGCGATCGGCAGGAAGAGCCACAGGGCGAGCGCGCCCACGGCGTAGTGGTCGTCGTGCTCCCCCACGGGTTCGTCACGATCACGACGGGGACGGGCGAACCCCGGACAGCCCAATCCCACCGGCACGCGCGCGCCCGCGCGGGCGGCCAGTTCGAAGTCGACGACGCTGAGTCGGCCCGCCGCATCGACGAGCACGTTCGCGGGGTGCAGGTCGCCGTGCACCCATCCCCTCCCGTGGAGCGCGTCGACGATCCCGGTCAGCCGGCGCAGGATTTCCAACGCGTCGCGGGCGTAGCATTCGACGGCGACCCGATCCCCGGGAAAGCCCGCACGCACGCCGGGATGCCGCTTCGCGACCCAGCGCTGAAGGGTCTCGGCATCCACGTGGGCCGAGACCAGGAACGCGTGCCCGCCCAGGTGCATCCGGTCGATCAGCTCGGGCACCCCCTCGACACCGGCGAGCGCCTCGTGCGCTCGACGCTCGCGCTCCAGACGGGTCACCGCATCCGTCGCGAAGCCGTCGAGCCCCGCGTGGGGGCGCGCCTCCTTCAGCACGACCGCGAGACCGTCGGAGACGCGACGGCCGCGGTAGACACCGCCCGCGTTCGAGAAATGCAGGGCTTCCTCGAAGACGTACCCGCAGGCGGCGAGCTCGGCCGCGCCCTGCTCCGCGATCCGAAGACGGTCGGGGACCTCGACCCACTCGGGGATGACGACATACGGGTGACGTCGATCGGGCACCAACGTGCCGTCGGGCGCAGCGATCGCGTGGACACGACGCCCCTCCTCGTCCTCGCACCAGCGTTCGACGAACGCGCCGTACCGCACGTGCAGGGGCCCCTCCCGCCACCGGATGTCGCTGAGGATCGAGGGCCCGTCCAGGCCGCCGATTCGGTCCTCGAGGGCGTCCAGGGTGGCGAACAACTCCGTCTCGTCGCGCGGGTAGATCGTGACGAACTTCCCGCTGGAACCACGCGCGGCGTACTTCGCACCGCACACGAGGAGCACCAGCTCCGACCGTAGATACTTGAAGGCGATCCCGTGCGCGACGCAGTGTGCGGCGGCGACGTCGAGCACGCGCTGCGCCGTCCCGGGAATCGCCGCCACGTGGATCTTCCACCCCTGCGCGGGCCCTTCCCACGACGGGGGGAACGCCGTCCTCCACTCTCGACCGGTCGCACTCGCCCACGCCTCGGGGAGAGCGATCTCGTACTCGCGCGCGCGGGGGTTCGTGGCATCCGGGCTCGCCGTGGGCAGACGGAGGGGGTCGTCGAAGTGGAGCGGGTCGGCGAGGAGGAACAGGTCGAGGTTGGCGCCGCGCGCCTGGCGGAGGACGCTCACGAGGACGGCTCCGCACCGGCCATCAACCCCACCGCGGTCGATCCGGGCGACGCGATGTACTCCGCGATGCGGCGGCGCGATCTCTCAATCAGCTGCGCGCGGTCCTCGCGACGGGCGACACGATCGGGCAAGGCGAGGCTGAAGTCGTCGAACTCGGGACGCAGGATGCTCCACAGCAGGGCGTCTTCGCGTTGCCCGTCGACGTAGTAGTACTCCCGCAGGATGCCGTCGAGCACGGGCCCTCCGCGGCGGGCGAGCATCGCGATCATCGGGGCGTTCGACGAGGCCGTCACGAACTCGACCCGATGCGCGTCGTGGGTGTAGAAGATCTCCTCGATCGTCGCGTCGATCGCTTCGGCACCGAAACCCTGCATCCACTGGGAGGCGTCGCTGATGATGACGCCGAGGGAGACGTTGCGGGCGGCGCGCTGGCCGACCCACCGCCACTCCGCGAAGCCGATGTCCTGCCCCGCTCTCGTGGACACGAGGAAGTAGTGCACGGAACGGTCGGCGATCGTGGCGGCGATGGCATCGACGTCGACAGCGGACGCATCGCGGATGCCGGCGCGAGAACCCGCGCGGGATCGATCGCTCAGCGCGGCGATCGTCGCGGCATCCGCCGCCCCGGCGGCGCGAAGGTGGACCTTGAGCTCTCTCATCGTGACGTCCTCCCGCCGTCGTGGCGCCACGGGGCCTGCTCCGCCGTGTCGGGGAGCGCGACGACGAGCGCCGCGCACTGACCGCCGAACCCGAACGACGTCGACATGCCCCGGCGGGCGGCGATCTCCCTGTTCGCACCTCGGATGATGTCCAGGCCGTCGTCGATCGGTCGGACGCAGTTGGCGGTGGCCGGAACCACGCGTTCCCGCAGCGAGAGGATCAGGGCGACGATCTCGACAGCGCCGGCCGCGGCGACCATGTGACCGGTGAGGGGCTTGATCCCGTAGATCGGGACCGACGGGGCGTCCTCGGCGAACACCTCCCGAACGGCGCGAAGTTCCACCGGGTCGTTCAGCCGGGTGCCGGTCGCGTGGGCGTTGAGGAGCTCGATCATCGCCGGATCGAGGTCGGCGTCGGCGAGGGCCGCGCGCATGGCCGCCGCCGCGCCGCGTCCGTCGGGGTCGGGGGCGGTCGCGTGAAAGGTGTCGGTCGCCGATCCGAAGCCGGCGACCTCGGCGATCGGTCGAGCGCCCCGCCGTCGCGCGTGCGCCCGCGTCTCGAGAACGAGCATGGCGCTGCCCTCCCCGAGTACGAATCCCCCACGATCGACGTCGAACGGACGGCACGCGCCCGCCGGGTCGTCGTTCTCCTCGGAGAGTGCTCCGACGACCGACATCGTGGCCATCGACAGCCGCGTCACTGTCGCGTCGGAGCCGCCGCAGATCATCACGTCGGCCACGCCCGCGCGCAGCATGGCCGTGGCGACACCGATGGCGTGGGCACCGCTCGCGCATTCGGTGGACACGGTCAGCGACGGGCCCTCGGCGTCGAAGGCGCTCGCGATCTCGGCGGCCGCGCCGCCGATCGAACCGCTCGCCGCGAGGTAGGGAAGGCGTCGGCGCAGCTCTCGCGGGCCGCTCTGGGCGAGGACGACGCCTGATTCGGCGTTGGTCGCGAGCGGACCCGCCGACGTGCCGACGCAGACGC
>NZ_QAJB01000159.1:0-2573 GCF_003061325.1 Microbacterium sp. HMWF026 | reverse complement strand
CAGCGAGCACATGAAGGGCGCCGGGAGAACCCGACGCCCTTCATGTGCTCGCTGGGATCAGCGGGCGGCGTAGTACTCGACGACGAGCTGCACGTCACAGGTGACGGGCACCTCGGCGCGCTTGGGGCGACGCACGAGCTTGGCCTGGAGCGTCGACAGGTCGACCTCGAGGTAGCCCGGGACGGGGGGCAGCACTTCGGCGTGCCCACCGGCGGCGGCGACCTGGAAGGGCTCGAGGCCCTCGCTCTTCGGCTTGACGTGGATCTGCTGACCCGGCTTCACGCGGAACGACGGGCGGTCCACGAGCTGGCCGTCGGCCAGGATGTGGCGGTGCACGACGAGCTGGCGGGCCTGCGCGGTGGTGCGGGCGAAGCCCGAACGCACGACGAGGGCGTCCAGACGCATCTCGAGCAGCTCGACCAGGTTCTCACCGGTCAGGCCGTCGGTGCGGCGGGCCTCGTTGAACGCGATGCGCAGCTGCTTCTCGCGGATGCCGTACTGCTCGCGCAGACGCTGCTTCTCGCGCAGACGGACGGCGTAGTCGCTGTCGGCCTTGCGCTTGGTGCGGCCGTGCTCGCCGGGAGCGTAGGGACGCTTCTCGAGGTAGCGGGCGGCCTTGGGGGTGAGCGCGACGCCGAGGGCGCGCGACAGACGCACCTTGCGGCGGTCCTGAGACTTCGTGGTCACGAAGTTCTCCTTCCGATGACGCGGCCGCGCCTTTCGCGGCTCGCGGGCGTATCGCCCCCTTCTGCCCGGTCCGGAGCGCACGCCGGGGCGCACCGGATGGTGATCACAAGAAGGAGGGGATGCCCGAAAACCCTGTTTCGAGCCGGTTCATGTTAGCAGAGGCCGTTGTGCAGCCGCCGTCGGCGTTCAGGTGCCGTCGAGGATGCGGCGGATCTTCTCGAGTCGCGCCGAGACGTCGCGCTCGGTGCCGTGACTGGTCGGCTGGTAGTACCGGCGTCCGCGCAGCTCGTCGGGCAGATACTGCTGCGTCACGATTCCTATCTCGCTGTCATGCGCGTACTTATAGCCCTTGCCGTGTCCGAGACGCTTGGCGCCCGGGTAGTGGGCGTCGCGCAGGTGCAGGGGGACGCGGCCGAATCCGCCGGCGCGGACGTCGGCGATCGCGGCGTTGATGGCGTTGTACGCGGCGTTCGATTTGGCGGTGGTCGCCAGGTAGATCGTGGCCTCGGCGAGGGGGATGCGTCCCTCGGGCATGCCGATGAAGGCGACCGCGTCGGCGGCCGCCACCGCGATCTGCAGCGCCTGCGGGTCGGCCATGCCGATGTCTTCTGCGGCCGAGATCACCAGGCGCCGAGCGATGAAGCGGGGGTCCTCCCCCGCCTCGATCATGCGCGCGAGGTAGTGGATCGCGGCATCCGCGTCGGATCCGCGTACCGACTTGATGAAGGCGCTGATGACGTCGTAGTGCTCGTCGCCCTGCCGGTCGTACCGCAGCAGGGCGCGGTCGACGGCCTGCGCGATGTGGTCGGCCGTGATGACGGGGAGCTCGCTCGGAGGCTGCGCCTCGTCGTCTTCCGCGTCGTCGCCCTCTTCGGCATCCGTCCGCCCCCCTGCTGTCCCGGCGTCGTCTCCGGCGACGGATGCCGCGGCCTCGAGCGCCGTCAGGGCGCGACGCGCGTCGCCCGACGCCAGCCGCACGAGGGCGGCGCGCGCCTCGTCCTCGAGCACCACCCGGCCCGCGAGACCGCGGGGATCGGCGACCGCGCGGTCGACCAGCGCGCCGAGGTCGTCGTCGCCGAGCGGGCGCAGCGTCAGCAGCAGGGAGCGCGAGAGCAGGGGCGAGATGACCGAGAACGAGGGGTTCTCGGTGGTGGCGGCGATCAGGACGACCCAGCCGTTCTCGACGCCGGGCAGCAGGGCGTCCTGCTGGGCCTTGGTGAAGCGGTGGATCTCGTCGAGGAAGAGGATCGTCGACTGGCCGTAGAGGTCGCGCTGGGTCAACGCCTCTTGCATGACCTCGCGCACGTCTTTGACCCCGGCGGTGATCGCGGACAGCTCGACGAACCGGCGACCCGAGGAGCGTGCGATGGCCTGGGCGAGCGTCGTCTTGCCCGTGCCGGGCGGACCCCAGAGGATGACGGACACCGCCGAGCCCGCCGCCGAGGAATCGGTCGTCGCCAGCGTCACCAGCGGAGAACCGGGTCGCAGCAGGTGCCCCTGGCCGGCAACCTCGTCGAGGCTGACCGGCCGCATGCGGACGGCGAGCGGCGTCTGGCCCTGGAAGAGCGCGGCTGAGGGGGTCACCGTTCCAGGCTAGCCGGGGCCTCGGACGTCGGCTTTGTAGGATCGATTCGCCCGGAGGGGCGGAGGAGGATCACGTGGCAGCGCGAGGCAGAGACCGACAGACCCGCGAGCAGCGCGAGCGGGCGCGCGCGTACCAGGCGCGCGTCGAACTGCACGAGCGGCAGGGTCGTCGCCGCCGCCGTGACAACATCCTCGGCATCGTCGTCGGAGCGCTCGTCGTCCTGGCCGCGGTCGGCGTCCAGACGGCGTACTTCACGGTCGGACCCGGGATGCCGCAGCCCACCCCCTCATCCACGTCGGCC
>NZ_QAJB01000158.1:0-1295 GCF_003061325.1 Microbacterium sp. HMWF026 | reverse complement strand
GCCTATGCGGCGGGCGAGCTCGGTGGCGGTGGAGGATGCCGCTGACGCCAGAGCGCCCGCGTCGCGCGAGGGGCCGTCGGCCGGCCAGGTGACCGCCACGGCTGCGGCGGGCCACCCGGCGTGGTCGAGCACCGCGGCGGCGACGGAGCGGAATCCGGGAGTGACCTCGCCGTTCTCGCTCGCGAAGCCGTCCGCCCGCACGAGCCGGAGCACCTCGCGCAGCTCGCGCGGGGTCGCGGGCCCCGAGTCGTGTCGTCGGGTGAGGGCCGTGGCATCCGGGAACAACGCCCGCACCTGCTCGCGGGGGAGAGCCGCCAGCATCGCCCGACCCGTCGCGGTCAGATGGGCGGGCAGGCGGACGCCCACGTCGGTCACGAGGGCGGGGCGGCGCGGGGCGCGTTCCTCGACGATGTACAGCACGTCGCGCCCGGCGAGCACGGCGAGGTGCGCGCTCTCGCCGACGCGGTCCGACAGGGCGGCGAGCAGCGGCCGGCCGAGGCGGGCGAGCGGCTGCTGCCGGGCGTAGCCGCCGCCCAGCTCGAACGCCGCCGTGCCGAGACCCCACCGGCGGTCGCCGGGCAGATGCACGACGAAGCCGTGCTGCTCGAGCGTCGCGAGCAGGTGGTACACGCTCGAGCGCGGGATGCCGAGGGTCGTCGCGATCGTCTGCGCGGCCATCGGGCCGGGTTGGCGGGCGAGCAGGGTGAGGATCCGCAGCGTCTGATCGGCGGCGGGGACCTGCGGTCGCGGAATGTCTGGCATGACAGACACAGGATGCCAGAACCCCGTCGTTCCGCGACAGCGGACGCGGTGGAATCGCTTCATGCACACGAGCGTCACCGTCGGATCCACCCCCCTCACCCCGCGCGAGGTCGTCGAGGTCGCGCGCCACGACGCGCGCGTGGTCGTCGACGCGGACGCGCTGCGGCGCGTGGCCGACACCCGGGCGCTCATCGAGGGACTGGCCGACGACCCGCAGCCGCACTACGGCATCTCGACGGGGTTCGGCGCACTGGCCACCACGTTCATCGCCGAGGACCGCCGCGCCCAGCTGCAGGCCAGCCTCATCCGCTCGCACGCCGCGGGCACCGGGGCCGAGGTCGAGCGCGAGGTCGTGCGCGCGCTGATGCTGCTGCGCCTGCAGACGCTCTCGACCGGGCGCACCGGCGTGCGGCCCGTCGTCGTCGAGACGTACGCGGCGCTGCTGAACGCCGGCATCACCCCGGTCGTGCGCGAGTACGGCTCGCTCGGCTGCTCGGGCGACCTCGCTCCGCTGTCGCACGTCGCCCTCGCGG
>NZ_QAJB01000157.1:5930-9051 GCF_003061325.1 Microbacterium sp. HMWF026 | reverse complement strand
CGTATCTATGAGCTTTCTATGGCGAGCGTTATGGGATTGCTGTGAGCTGCGCCGCCACCGTCGCCAACCCGCGGCGACGAGCAGTCCGATCGCGGCCCCGGCGGTGTTGGCGACGACGTCGCGCACGTCGGCGACGCGCGTGGGCAGGAACCACAACTGGGTGAGCTCGATCGCCGTGCTGAGCGCCGCGGCCAGAACGAGACCCCGCCACCACCGCCCGCCCCACGCTGCCACCAGCAGACCGAGCGGCACGAACATCGCCACGTTCGCCGCCGACTCGACGACGTCGAAGCTCACCCAGGCGGTCGCGGGCGACGCCGCGAGCAGCCGCAGCAGATCGCCCAGGATGCCGCCGACCTCGGCGTCGTAGATCGAGGGGCGCAGCGTCATCCACCACACCGCGAACGCGTACACGCACGAAGCGGCGACGAGCCCTGCCCGCCGCCGCTTCGTCATGGTCGACCCTCGAGGATCAGTGGGTGTCTTCGGCTTCGATCTCGGTGCGGTCGCCCGACCACAGGGTGTGGAAGGTGCCTTCCTTGTCGACGCGACGGTAGGTGTGCGCCCCGAAGAAGTCGCGCTGGCCCTGGATCAGGGCGGCGGGCAGACGGTCGGCGCGCAGGCCGTCGTAGTACGCCAGCGACGAGCTGAACGCGGGGGCGGGGATGCCGGCGGCCGCCGCCAGCGCGACGATGCTGCGCCACGCGTCCTGCGCGCGGCCGAGCGCCTCGACGAAGTACGGGGCGGTGAGCAGCACGGGCAGCTCGGCCTCGGCGTCGTACGCCTCGGCGATGCGGTTGAGGAACTGCGCGCGGATGATGCAGCCGCCGCGCCAGATCTTCGACACCGCGCCCAGGTCGATGTTCCAGTCGTACTGCGCGGCGCCGGCGCGGATCTCGTCGAAGCCCTGCGAGTAGGCGACGATCTTCGAGGCGTACAGCGCCAGGCGGACCTGCTCGATGAAGGCGTCGGCATCCTGACCGGACAGCACCTCGGTGCCCGACGGCCCGGGGAGCCCGCCCGAGACCTCGCGCTGCTCGGGGTGGCTCGACAGCGACCGGGCGAAGGTGGCCTCGGCGATGCCCGACACGGGCACGCCCAGGTCGAGCGCGGTCTGCACGGTCCAGGCGCCGGTGCCCTTGGCGCCGGCCTGGTCGAGGATGACGTCGACGAGGGGCTTGCCGGTGTCGGCGTCGTTCTGACGCAGCACCTCGGCGGTGATCTCGATGAGGTAGGACT
Source organism: Microbacterium sp. HMWF026 (assembly GCF_003061325.1). Taxonomy (NCBI): domain Bacteria; kingdom Bacillati; phylum Actinomycetota; class Actinomycetes; order Micrococcales; family Microbacteriaceae; genus Microbacterium; species Microbacterium sp. HMWF026. Next base: position 7,812 of record NZ_QAJB01000157.1, on the reverse strand, counting down.
CGAGCTCGCCGCGGTTCCACTCGGCGAAGACGTCGGCGATCTCGGCCGGGGTCTTGCCCGTGGCGCGGCGGATGAGGTCGTACGCCTCGGCGATGAGCTGCATGTCGGCGTACTCGATGCCGTTGTGCACCATCTTGACGAAGTGGCCGGCGCCGTCGTGGCCGACGTGGGTGACGCACGGCTCGCCCTCGGCGACCGCGGCGATGGACTTCAGGATCGGGCCGAGCGTGGCCCAGGCCTCGTCGGAGCCGCCGGGCATGATCGAGGGGCCGCGCAGGGCGCCCTCTTCGCCGCCCGAGACGCCCATTCCGACGAAGTTGATGCCCGTGTCGCGCACGGCCTTCTCGCGGCGGATGGTGTCGGTGAACAGAGCGTTCCCGCCGTCGACGATGATGTCGCCGGGCTCGAAGACCTTGACCAGCTCGTCGATGACGAAGTCGGTGGGGCGACCGGCCTTGACCATGATGATCGCTGTGCGGGGCTTGGCCAGCGACGCGGCGAAGTCCTCGTACGAGAACGAGGCGACGAAGCCCGCCTCGGGGTGGTTCTCGAGCACGTGCTCGGTCTTGTCCTGGCTGCGGTTGAAGATCGCGACCGTGTTGCCCTCGCGGCTGGCGAGGTTGCGGGCGAGGTTGGAGCCCATGACCGCGAGCCCGACGACGCCGATGTTGGCGCGGCCGTCGCCTTCACCCGCGGGGCGCGAGCCGGCGTCGGCGGTGGGACGCTCGACCTCTTCGATGCCGGGTGCGCCTTCGTGCACCTGCGCGGCCTCGTGCGGGGACTGGTCCTGGTCGTTCGAGGGGCCGGTCGGGGAAGGGGTCGACTTCATTCGTTGCTCCGTGTTCGGGTGCGAGGAAGGGGTGTGCGGACGCACGCGGGCCGCCTCCGCCACTGTATCGGCTCGACCCGGGGGTGTTTCAGGACGGTGTATGAGTGAGCTGGAGCCGATCGATGACGGTCTGCACCTGCTCGCCCGGGGTGAGGTCGAGATCGACGCGGATGGCCTGCTCATCGGCATCCGGCATCTCCAGCGTCTCGAACTGCGAGGTCAGCAGCGAGGGCGGCATGTAGTGCCCCTGGCGTCGCAGCAGTCGCTCGAGCACGAGCTTCGGGTCGCCCATCAGAAGCACGAACGTCACGTCGTCGCGGCGCAGCACGTCGCGGTAGCTGCGCTTGAGCGCCGAGCACGTGATGATCCCGGGCCGTCCGGCGTGCACCTGGCCATCGATCCATCCGGCGACCCGGTCGAGCCACGGCCAGCGGTCGTCGTCGGTGAGAGCGTGACCGGATGCCATCTTGGCGACGTTCTCGGCGGGGTGCAGATCGTCGCCCTCTTGGAAGTCCCAGCCCAGACGGCCCGCGAGCATTCCCGCGACGGTGGACTTGCCGGTTCCGGCCGGGCCCATGAACACGAGGACGGGGACGGTGGTGGTCATAGCTTCTCTCTTCGTCGGGGAAGGGTCAGATGGTGCGGCGCACTTCGGACAGGACCGCGGCGACGTAGCGCCGGGTGTGCTCCTCGGCCGCGTCCGCGTCGGCGCGCCCGATCGCGGCGGCGGTCTCGACGTGGTTGTCGAGCGCGTCGGGATTCGGGATGCCGGGTGTCAGTCCGTGCATCGCGCGGCCCTCGATGGCGGCGGCGATCGGCGCGCGCGCGGCGGCGAGCATGAGGTTGCCGCTCGAGAGCAGGATCAGGTCGTGGAAGGCGATGTCGGCCGCGAGGTACTCGGGGGAGTTGCCCAGGCCCGCGGCGCCCAGACGCGCGAGCTCGTCCGCGAGGCGCAGGATCTCTCCGCGCTGCAGGTCGGTGGCGCGGCGGGCGCTGAGCCGAGCCGCGACCGGCTCGATCGCGGCGCGCAGCTCGGTCGTGTTGACGATGAGC
>NZ_QAJB01000157.1:0-5920 GCF_003061325.1 Microbacterium sp. HMWF026 | reverse complement strand
GGTGTCCAGGGCGCTCCAGTCCGCGGCGGGGCGCACGGTGATGCCGACGCGGCGGCGCTGCTCGAGCATGCCCATGGCTTCCAGCACGCGCACGGCCTCGCGGACGACGGTGCGCGACACGGCGTACTCGGCCTCGAGGTCGGCGATCGTCAGGACGCGGCCCGCGGCGAGGTCGCCGTCGACGATGCGCATGCCGACGGCATCCAGCAACGAGCCGTGCGAAGCGCGGGCCATGACCCCTCCTTAGGCCGTTTGGTACGACCTTATCTTGTCAAAAATATGATCATTGTGTGAGGATGCCGTGACCGCCCCGGCGGGCGCACGGCGTTCACAGCATGCCCCACCCCGCGCCCGACCGGCTGAATCAACGGAGATCTCTTGGACGACTGGACCCAGACACTCGGCACGGCGCCTCTGCTCGCCATCGCCGCGGGCGCGATCGCGCTCATCCTCGTGCTCATCATCTGGCTGAAGGTGCATGCCTTCCTCGCGCTCATCATCGTCTCGCTGGTGACGGCCTTCGTCGCCGGCATCCCGGTGTCGGCCATCGTGACGACCCTGACCGGGGGGTTCGGCAGCACCCTGGGCACGGTCGCCCTGCTCGTCGCACTCGGCGCGATGCTCGGCAGGCTGATCGAGCACTCCGGCGGAGCGCAGGCGCTCGCCGAGACCTTCGTGCGCGTGTTCGGCGAGAAGCGCGCCCCCTTCGCGCTGGGCATCGTGTCGCTGATCCTCGGCTTCCCGATGTTCTTCGACGCCGGCCTGGTGATGATGCTCCCGATCATCTTCGCCATCGCCCGTCGCGTGTCGGGCAACAACGTGCTGCTGTTCGGACTGCCGGCCGCCGCCGCGTTCTCGGTCATGCACGTCTTCCTGCCGCCGCACCCCGGTCCGGTCACGGCGAGCGGGCTGTACGGCGCCAACCTCGGCCTGGTGCTCATCGTCGGCCTCGTCATCGCGTTCCCGATCTGGTACCTCTCGGGTTACCTCTGGGGCAAGTTCGTCGCGAAGCGCATCGTGCTGCCCGTCCCGGCGCTGTTCGGCGACGTCGACGCCGACCAGCCGAGCAACCCGCCCAAGCCCGCGACCGTGATCGCCGTGCTGCTGCTGCCGATGCTGCTCATCTTCCTGAACACCGGCCTCACCACCCTCGGCGCCGCCGGGGTCGTGGATCCCGCCAACATCGTCGTGCAGGTGCTGGTGCTGCTCGGCAACTCGCCCGTCGCCCTGCTCATCACCGTGCTGGTCGCGACCGTGGTGTTCGGCTTCCGCCGCGGCGAGAACGGCACCGCGCTCGAGAAGGTCGTCGACTCGGCGCTCGGCCCGGTGTGCTCCGTCATCCTGATCACCGGCGCGGGCGGCATGTTCGGAGCGGTCCTGCGCGCCTCGGGCATCGGTGACGCGCTCTCCGACAGCCTCAGCGACCTCGGCCTGCCCGTGATCGTCGCCGCGTACGTCATCGCCGTCATCCTGCGTCTCGCGCAGGGCTCGGCCACGGTCGCGCTCGTCACCGCCGCGGGCCTTGCGGCCCCGGCCGTCATGGCCGGCGGCTTCTCGCCGCTCCAGGTCGTCGCGATCACGCTCGCCACCGCGGCCGGATCGGTCTTCGCCGGGCACGTCAACGACTCCGGCTTCTGGCTGGTCGGGCGCCTGATGGGCATGGACGTCAAGACCACCCTCAAGACGTGGACCGTGCAGCAGGCCATCGAGTCCGTCCTCGGCTTCGCCGCCGCGCTGCTGGTGTTCGGGATCGGGGCCCTTCTGTGACCGGCTCGAACGCCGAGCTGTTCGACGTCTCGGACCGTCTCGCCCTCGTCACGGGCTCGTCGCGGGGCCTGGGCCGCGCGCTGGCGCTGACGCTGGCGCGCGGCGGGGCCCGGGTCGTCGTCCACGGTCGCGACGCGGCCGCGGTCGAGCGGACCCGCGCCGAGGCCGAGGAGCTGTCCGGGCGCCCCGCGCACGCGGTCGTCTTCGACGTGACGGATGCCGCGGCGGTCGAAGCCGTGGTGGGGGAGCTGCTCGCCGAGGTCGGGGTGCCCGACATCCTCGTCAACAACGCCGGCGTGCAGCGACGGGCGCCGATCCACGAGTTCCCCGTCGGTGACTGGGACGACATCGTCGCGGCCAACCTCTCCGGGGTGTTCTACGTCTCCCGCTTCGTCACGCCCGCGATGGTCGCGCGCGGCTCGGGCAAGATCGTCAACGTCGCCTCGGTGCAGTCGCGCCTGGCCCGGCAGACGATCGCGCCCTACTCGGCGACCAAGGGCGGTGTCGCCCAGCTGACCGCCGGCATGGCCGCCGACCTCGCGCGCTTCGGCATCCAGGTCAACGCCCTCAGTCCGGGGTACTTCGCGACCGACATGAACCGCGCCCTCGTGGACGACCCCGATTTCACGCGCTGGCTGACCCAGCGCACGCCCGCCGCCCGCTGGGGTGACGTCGACGAGCTGCGGGGGGCGCTGCTGTTCCTCGCCTCCGACGCGTCGAGCTTCGTCTCGGGGCAGAACATCTGCGTCGACGGTGGGATGACGGCGGTCGTCTGACCGCGGAGAGGAAGCGACCGATGAGGTCTCTGCTGATCGAGAAGGCGCGCACCGCCGAGGTGCACGACATGGCCGTGCCCGAGCCCGGCGAGGGGCAGGTGCGCCTGCGCGTGGAGTACGTCGGCATCTGCGGGTCCGACCTGCACTACTACTACGAGGGTGCCAACGGGGCCTTCGTCGTGCGCGAGCCCCTCGTCCCGGGTCACGAGCTCTCCGGTCGGGTCGATCTCGACCCCTCGGGTGCGCTGGAGCCGGGGACCCCCGTCACCGTGCATCCCGCGCGCTTCGGTACCTCGCGAGACGGTATCGAAGATGCCCCGCACCTCTGGCCGGGGGGCTCGTACCTCGGCAGCGCCTCGACGTGGCCGCACACGCAGGGCGCGGCATCCGAGTACCTGGTCGTCGAGGCCGACATGGTGCGGGTGCTGCCGGACGATCTGCCGGTGCGCCGCGCCGTGCTCGCCGAACCCCTCGCCGTCGCTCTGCACGCGCTCGGCAGAGCGGGAGACGTCGAGGGCCTGGAGGTCCTCGTCACCGGCTCGGGACCGATCGGTCTCATGGCCGTGGCCGCGGCCGTCGCCGCGGGCGCACGCGTCACCGCGACCGACGTGCTCTCCGGACCGCTCGAACGCGCGGGGGCCCTCGGCGCCGCCGAGACGGTCGACGTCTCGACCGAGACGCTCGAGCCGAACGCCTACGCCGTCGTCCTGGAGTGCTCGGGGGTTCCCGTGTCGATCTCGGCCGCGATCAAGGCCGTCCGCCCCGGCGGCACGGTCGTGCAGGTGGGGATGCTGCCCGACGATCCCCGTCCGATCAACCTCGCCCCCTTCATCTCGAAAGAGGTGCGCTACCTCGGCGCGTTCCGCTTCCTCGACGAGATCGACCGTGCGATCACGCTGTTGGCGGCGACGCCCGCGATCGAGAGCGCCCTCACGCACGAGTTCGCTCTCGCGGATGCCGACCAGGCCTTCGCCACGGCGCGCGACTCGCAGCGCTCGGGCAAGGTCGTCTTCGCGCTCTGACACGATCGACGCCCCGGTCGCCGTCCGAGAGGACGGGGCCGGGGCGTCAATGGATCCGGAGCGTCGGAACGACGCACCCGCGATGTCGTCAGTGCTTCTTGTACGAGGCGTTGCGCCCGAGCGAGAAGAGGGCGCCGATCGCGGCCACACCGCCGATCGCGGTGAGGGTGGCGATGACACCGAGCACGACGTGAGAGAAGAAGCCGCTGTCCATGATGATCCTCCGGGTCGGTGTGGCCCTTCGATCCTAACGGGCCGTCATCGGTCCGCCCGCCCGTTCCGCGACGGCCGGGTCGTGGCGTGGGCGCCGCGCTGGTAGACTTCCGGGGAACTTCGGCGAGGGACATCCCCGCGTGCGTGTCGCCACGCACGGATGTCCGTGATCGACGCGGTGATGCAGGCTCCCGGCTTTCCTCACGCGCTCGCGTTCGAGTCGAATCCAGACCACACAGGTGCGGACCCCGTCCGCTCACGATCTGCGGGACCCCGAGCCCGCGAGGAGAACATCATGTCGGAAGACAACAAGGTCGTCGCGGAGCTCCGCGAGAACTTCGGCAAGGGCTTCGCCCGCCGTCTGCGCGCCGAGGGCAAGATCCCCGCGGTCATCTACGGCCACGGCACCGACCCCCAGCACGTCGCGCTGCCCGGCCACCAGGTCGCGCTGCTCATCCGTCGCGCCAACGCGCTGCTCGACCTCGACATCGCCGGCAAGGGCCAGCTCGTCCTGGTGAAGGACGTCCAGAAGGACCCCGTGCGTCAGATCATCGAGCACATCGACCTGCTCGTGGTCAAGAAGGGCGAGAAGGTCAGCGTCGACGTGCCCGTCGTCCTCACCGGTGAGCCCTTCCCCGGCACGGTCGCCATGCTCGACACCGCGTCGGTGTCGCTCGAGGTCGAGGCCACCCACATCCCCCAGAACATCGAGGTCGACGTCGAGGGCGCCGAGGACGGCACGCAGATCACCGCGGCCGACCTGACCCTGCCCCGGGGTGCGACGCTGGTGACCGAGCCCGAGACCCTGATCGTGGGTGTCTCGGTCCCGCTCGACACGATCGCCGCCGACGAAGAGATCGCCGAGGCCGACGCCGAGGTCGCCGAGGAGCAGTCCGAAGAGGCCGAGACGGCCGAGGGCGCCGAGGGCGACGACAACTGATCGCGCGCGGGCCTCACGGTCCGCGGCAGGCGAGGGGGCGCGTTTCGCGCCCCCTCGTTTTTTCGATGCGGGGAAGATCGTCTTCCCCGCCCGGATGGCGAGGGTCCTCACCGGATCCGGAAGGATGGATGCCATGGCGGACACCTGGCTCATCGTGGGACTCGGAAACCCCGGACCGCGGTACGAGGCGACGCGGCACAACGTCGGACAGATGGTGCTGGACGAACTGGCCGCCCGCCGCCGCGAGTCCTTCAAGGCGCACAAGGCCAACGCGCGCGTGGTCGAGACGTGGCTGCGTCCCGGTGCCGCCAAGCTGGTGCTGGCCAAGCCGAACAGCTTCATGAATGTCTCGGGCGGTCCCGCGTCGCAGCTCGCGCGCTTCTACGGCACCGAGGCCGAGCGGGTCGTCGTCGTCCACGACGAGCTCGACATCCCCTTCGACACCATCAAGCTCAAGGTCGGCGGGGGACACGGGGGCCACAACGGCGTGCGCGACATCGCCAAGGCCCTCGGCACGGCCGACTTCCCGCGCGTGCGGGTCGGTATCGGCCGCCCGGCGGGGCGCCAGGATCCGGCCGACTGGGTACTCGATCCCTTCGGTGCGACGGAACGCACGACCCTGCCGATCCTGGTCTCGGATGCCGCTGACGCCGTCGAGATGCTGATCGACGAGGGGCTGGTCGCCGCGCAGCAGCGCTTCCACGCCCCCCGCGCCTGACCGTCCGGCATCCCGCTGCGCGCGAGCCGGGTACGCGAACGGCCCCGATCCGCGAGGACCGGGGCCGTTCCGGCGTTCAGAGAGTCGAGCCGATGCCGACCGACGCGCCGATGCCGAGCGCGCCGACGACCACGACGCCGCCGAGCACGGCGAGGACGATGGCGGCGATCCCCCAGCCGCGTCCCCGGTTCTTCACCGCGGCGACGATGCCCTGGATGAAGCCCCAGAGCCCGAACAGGCCGTAGATCACGAAGGCGGCGAGCGACAGCCCGGCGAATGCGGCGGCGGCCTCTTCGGCCGCGGGCGGGATGTTGTTGGGGTCGATCTGGCCGGTGCCGTCCGCGTACTGCGCCAGACCCGCGCTCTGCAGTCCCGCCACGTAGGCGAGGATCGCGCCCACGACGACGGCGATCAGCGACGCGACGAAGGCGATGATGCCGAGCTTCTTCGACACGACGGGACGGGATGCCGGGGAGTACTGCGG
>NZ_QAJB01000156.1:0-13331 GCF_003061325.1 Microbacterium sp. HMWF026 | reverse complement strand
GTTCTGACGCTCGAGGAGTCGGTGGCCGAGAGCCGCGACCGGGTGGTGTTCTCGCTCGGGTTCGGACTGACCCGCCACGGGCGCGTGCTGAGCGACTTCGGCGATCTGTCGACCCCCGACGGCGAGCGCCTGCTGACCGTGGGCATGACGCGGGCGCGACGCTCGATGGTGATCGTGTCGTCGATCCGTCCCTCCGCGTTCGACGACGGTCGTCTCGAGCACGGTGCGGCGACCCTCATGGGCATCCTCGGCAACGTCGCAGCCCGCGGACGCGAGAGCCGGCTCGAGGATCTCGCCGATCCTCTGACCCGTGCGCTGGCGCGGGAGCTCCGCCGCCTGGGCGTCGAGGTCGACGTCGACTACCGCGGTCTGCTGCCCCTCGTGGCCCGCCACCAGGGCAAGGCCGTCGTCGCCGAGAGCGATCCGGAGTCGGGTGGTGAGTCGCTGCGCGAGACGCTGCGCCTGCGCCCGCAGATCCTGCGTCGCCTGGGCTGGCACTACGTGCGCGTGCACGCTTTCGACCTGTACAGCGATCCCGCCGGCGTGGCCGCGCGCATCGCCGAGCTGCTGGGCATCGCCCCCGAGGGCGACGCGCCGCCGGAGTCGACGACCGAGCCCCTCGATCTGCCCGGCTGAGCCTCGGATGATGCAGATCCCGGATGCCGGTTCCCCCGGAGCCCCGGACGAGGTCCCGGTCCCTTCGACGGGCTCAGGGTCCTCGGTCGAGCGTGAGGGGGCCGAGCCCATCGAAGCCCCCGACACGGCCGCGCGTCAGTCGGTCGTCCGGGTGCGGGGGGCGCGTCGCGCGCGCCTGCTCGCCGCACCGGGGACCACCGCCGAGCCCGCCCCCGCCGACGAGCGGGAACGCGGCACGAGCGCGAGGCCCGCGGCATCCGGACCCAATGACGACCGCATGCTGCGGGACGTCCCACCCCACTACTGACCGCGGACGCGGCCGACCCCGGACGCGGACGACGCCCGCGCCGGAGTGCTCCGGGCGCGGGCGTCGTGCGGTCGGGCGCGGTCGTTCAGGCGCGGTCGTTCTGGCGCTCGAGCAGGTCGCGGATCTGCACGAGCAGTTCCTGTTCGGTCGGCAGCTTGGGCTCCTCGGACTTCTCGGCTCCCACTCCCGCGCGCGCTGCGGCGATGGCCTTCCAGCGGTTCATCGGGTAGACGAACACCAGGTAGACCACGAGCGCGACGGCGAAGAAGCTGATGATCGCGGTCAGCAGGCCGCCGAGCGGGAACGTGACCGCCTGGCCGTAGATGCCCGTGATCGTCGGACCGAAATCGCCGTTCTCGTTCGGCTTGTAGAAGATCTCGATCAGCGGGTTGATGAGTGCGCTGACGATCGCGTTGACCACGGCCGTGAACGCCGCGCCGATGACGACGGCGACCGCGAGGTCGATGACGTTGCCGCGGAGGATGAACTCCTTGAATCCCTTGATCATGCGCTGGCTCCCCTTCTGCCGCGCCGACCGGGGCTCAGGAGGCCGAGGACGGGGCGGACGTCTTCGTTTCCGACTTCGATGATGTCGAAGAAGACGAGGAGCCGCCAGAAGCCGCGCCGGAGGATCCGCGCGAATCCGTGCGGTAGAAGCCCGCGCCGTTGAAGGTGACGCCGATCGAGCCGTACTGCTTGCGCACCTCGCCGCCGCATTCGGGGCACTCGGTCAGAGCGGCATCCGAGAAGGACTGCACGGCGTCGAAACGGTGGCCGCACTGCTTGCAGGCGTAGGAGTAGGTGGGCATGGCGATCCTTCGGGTGGTCAGGAGGTGGGGGCGGCGATCGCGACCGTGCGCGTGGGCGTGACCACTCCCGTGACGGGCTGGTCGTGCACGTCGCGGGGCACGTCGTCGACGAACTCGGAGTCGAAGATGACCGCGTAGACCGGGGGGCAGCGCTCCATCGAGCCGAGGGTCTTGTCGAAGTAGCCGCGGCCCCAGCCGAGGCGCATGCCGCGGTGGTCGACGGCGGCCGCCGGGATCACCAGCAGGTCGACGTCGTTGACGGCGATGGGTCCCAGGACGTCTCCGACGGGTTCGGGCAGGCCGAACATGCCCTCGGTGATCTCGGTGTCGGGTGTGGCCACGCTCCAGTCGAGCAGGCCGTCCTCGCGGGTGATGGGGAGGAGGACCCGGATGCCGCGCGCCACCGCCCCCGACACGAAGGCGTGGGTGCCCGGTTCGGTGGGGGTCGACAAGAAGCACGAGATGCTGCGCGCCCCGATGCGGTGGACGAGCGCGTCGAGCTGTTCTTTGACGCCCGCCTCGGCCACCTCGCGCGCGTGGGCGGAGACGGTCTGGCGGCGTTCGCGCAGGTCGGCGCGGAGCGCGCGTTTGGCCTGCTCGATGCGATCCGGCATGCGCGTAAGTCTACGTGCGCGTGTGTAACGGCGACGTCACACGGTCCCGCTAAGGTATCCCCATGCCTCACAAACCCTTCAAGGCCGTCATCCCGGCCGCAGGCCTCGGTACCCGCTTCCTGCCCGCCACCAAGGCCATGCCGAAGGAGATGCTGCCGGTCGTCGACAAGCCGGCCATCCAGTACGTCGTCGAAGAGGCGACGGGTGCCGGCATCCAGGACGTCCTGATCATCATCGGTCGCAACAAGAACAACATCGCCAACCACTTCGACTCGATGCCCGAGCTCGAGACCAAGCTGCGCGAGAAGGGCGACCACGACAAGCTCGCCAAGGTCGAGCACTCGTCCGACCTCGCCGACGTGCACATGGTGCGTCAGGGCGAGCCCAAGGGCCTCGGGCACGCGGTGCTGCGCGCCCGCAGCCATGTCGGCGACCACCCCTTCGCGGTGCTGCTCGGCGATGACCTCATCGACGAGCGCGACCCGCTGCTCACCAAGATGATGGACGAGTACGGCAGGCGCTCGGCGACGATCATCGCCCTCATGGAGGTCGACCCGGCGCACATCCACCTCTACGGCGTCGCGGCCGTCGAGCCGACCGACGCAGAAGACGTCGTCAAGGTCACGCAGCTCGTCGAGAAGCCCAGCGCCGAGGACGCTCCCTCGAACCTCGCGATCATCGGCCGTTACGTGCTGGGCCCCGACGTGTTCGACATCCTCGAGCGCACCGAGCCCGGCAAGGGCGGCGAGATCCAGCTCACCGATGCCCTCGAAGAGCTCGCGACCGGCGGCGGAGACGGTGGCGGCGTGTACGGCGTCGTCTTCCGCGGGCGCCGCTACGACACCGGCGACCGCGTGGACTACATCAAGGCCATCGTGCAGCTCGCCGCCGATCGCGACGACCTCGGTCCGGCGCTGCGCCCGTGGTTCAAGGAGTTCGCGCAGGGTCTCTGACCCCGCGAGTGCCATGGATCTCTCCGTCCCACGGCGGCACGGCGAGGTGTCGATCCGACTCATCCGCAACCGTGACGCGCGTGTCCTCCAGCAGCAGCTGATCGACAACCGCGCCTGGTTGCGCCGGTGGGAGGCGACCAGCCCCGACGGCCCCGTCTCGTTCGACATGCGTCTCGGCATCCGTCGTCTGCTGCAGCAGTTCCGCGATGGCCTCGGCGTGCCCTTCGTCATGGAGTGGCAGGACGAGGTCGCCGGTCAGCTGAACGTGTGGGGCGTCTCGCGCGGCTCTCTCGCGTCGGCGACCATCGGCTACTGGGTGGCAGAGGAGTACGCGGGCCGTAACATCACCACGATCGGCGTGGCGATGGCGACCGACGTCTGCTTCATGATGCTCAATCTGCACCGCATCGAGATCTGCATCCGCCCCGAGAACCACGCGAGTCTGCGGGTCGTCGAGAAGCTCGGTTTCCGGTACGAGGGGCTGCGTCGGCGCTACATTCACATCGACGGTGACTGGCGCGACCACTACTCGTTCGCGCTCGTCAAAGAAGAGGTGCCGCACGGCGTGCTCGACCGTTGGGAACGCGGGCAGGTGCCGCCCGACGCGGCGCGCATCCCTCCCGCCGATCGCCTCTGACGGGTCCTTGCGTCTTCTTTCCCCGAGTCTCGGCACGACACGCGCGGGGATGCCGAGGTGTGATCTCTCGGTGACCTACCTTTGACCCATGGGTGGGCAGGTTCTCAGCGGTGGCGTGATCGTCTTCGTCGCGGTCGCGCTCTGGTTGGTGTATCTCCTTCCGTCGTGGCAGAGCCGTCACCGGTTCACCTCGGCCGAACGCAATGCCGTCCGCCTCAATCAGGCTCTGCGCGTGCTGGCCGAGACGGCGGAAACGCCCCGCGAGGTGCGTCTGGAGCTGACCGCGCGCACCGCCCATCAGCAGCAGAAGCTCGCGCGTCAGATCCAGGCCGAGAAGGCGCAGACCGAGCTGGCGGCCGCGAAGGCGCGCCTCGAGGTCGCGCGTCTCGAGAGCGCCCGCGATCGCGACGTCGTGAAAGAGCAGCGCGCCGCCGCCCTCGAACTGGCGCGCGCCGAGCGCGCCGCCGCCGTGCACGTCGCCCGCGCCGAGCGGGCCGCGGCGCTCGAGAAGAGCCGCGCCGACCGGGCTGCCGCCGTCGAGCGTGCGCTGGCCGAGCGGGCCGCCGCCGTCGCCGTGCCGGCGGCGCGTCGCGCCCGCATCCGCCGACGCTTCCGTCTGGCCGTCACCACGGTCGCCCTCGCGGGCCTCATCGCCGCGGTCGTGGGCGTGGTGCAGGTCGTCGGGGGAGCGGCTCCGGTGCTCCTCGTCGCGGGTGTCGCCGTGGTCGTGGCATCCCTCGTTCTTCTCCGTCGTATCGCGCTGGTCGCCGCCCGTACCGCGGTAGCGCCCGTGATCGTCGCCGCGTCCCACGCCGCCGTCGAGCTGCAGGACGTCGCGCTGGTGCCGACGCCCCGTCCGACGTGGACGCCGCGCGAGCTGCCGCGGCCCCTCGTCGCGTCGGTCGGTTCGCGCGCCGCGGCCGTCGTCGACGAGCAGATCGCCCGCGACGCCCTGCGCGCCGCGGCTCGAGAAGAGGCGGCGCGCTCGATCGCCGCCGAACAGGCCCCCACGCCGATCGAGACGGCTCGTCCCGCGGCCGTGACTCCGGCGCCGTCGCCGTACGCGGCCATGGGGTACGTCGACGACAGCGAGATCCAGGATCACGTGCAGCGGCTGCTCGCGCGCCGCGCTTCGGGCGAGTAATCCCCGTCGTCTCCCTTCGCCTTCGGTGGCTCCGTCCCGAGGCGCGGGCGCGTCTGGGGCTGTGGACCGCGGGTGGGCACAGCTGCGGGCCGAATCGGTGACACGCCGGGTTGGCTGCTCTTTCGGCCGGAGTGTCGGAAGTTCTCCCGCCGTTGTGCCCGTGTCCCGCACGGGCGGCCGTGGCACCGTCAACGCGGCGGGACCCTCGTGGGCACAGCGGCGGGCCGAACCGGTGACACGCCGGGTTGGCCGCTCCTCCGGCCGGAGTGTCGTGGTTTTTCCTGCCGTTGTGTACGGGACCCCACGTGTCGCCGTGGCCCCGTCGACGCGGCGGGCCCGCGTGGGCACAGCTGCGGGCCGAAGCGGTGACACGCCGGGTTGACCGCTCCTTTGGTCGGGGTGTCGTGATTTCTCCCGCCGTTGTGTACGTCTCCCGCACGTGCCGCCGTGCCCCCCATCGACGCGGCATGCGGTGCGGGGCATATGCGACGGCGAGACGACTGGCCGCGCCGCCGGGATGGTCTCAGCACGGACCGAGGGCGTGATAGTGTTGTCGAGTTGTCCGGGCCTGTGGCGCAGTTGGTAGCGCGCCTCGTTCGCATCGAGGAGGTCAGGGGTTCGAATCCCCTCAGGTCCACCACATCGGTCTCTCGGGAAAACATCACTCGCAAGAGCCACTGTGAAGCGGCGCATCCCCGTCAGGGGCTGCGCCGCTTCATCATCACTAGGCTGTGCGGATGGTCGCGAAAGGCTCGACCAGCTCGCCCGCTTTCCCCACATCCCGATGCGCGCGACGCAGCAAGTCGGGCGCCCGGCTTTCTGCCTTCGCACGGTTCGCCGGCAGATCCACGGCCTCGTCGAACTACTGCTCGATTGCTCCAAATGCGGACGGAGAGCGCCGAACCGGTCGTTGGCGACCGCCACCTGGGCGGTGATCACGTCGATCAATTCATGAGATCAGCCCAGCGGGTCCGATTTCTCGCCCGCGACAAGCGCAGCCTCAACATGCTGTTGCCACTGTGCCCGCAGTTGGACGACGGAGTCGTCTGGCAGTTCGATGGCCAACTCGACGGCCCGCTGCCGAGAGTCGGCATCCATCTTGACCGCCTGTGCTATTCGGGACGCAAGGGTGTCATCACCTCGGACGGTTTTCTCGTCGAGTGCTCCTATGACATCCCGTACGGAGGAGCCCAACAGCGTCAAGATGGGCTTGCCGTCGTAACGTGTCGAAAGATCAGGCCTCGGGAGACTCCCACGGGTGCGATCGCAGGGCAGCGAAGTCGCCGCGGATCAGCTCGTCGGCAAGGGAAACGCGTTCGTCGTGCCTGAGCCCCCGCAGTCGCCCGATTTCCTCCGGGGTGTGCACATTATCGAATCGGACGGATTCAGCATAGAACTCCAGGCTCCATCCGTCGGAGTCGCAGACCGTGATTGCGCGGTGTTCCTCATCGCCGTTGGCATCTTCGATGGTGCGCAAGAGGTCGCCGGCGGCCTGGGCGGTAATACCTTCTTCGATTTCGTCGCCGTGTCGGTCTATGAACCACAACTCACGCATTCATTGGCCTCCGCCCGAGTAAGTCGATGTGCCCGGTGAGCAGACGGCTCATTCCGCCATCCGTCTGACAAGTTTTCGCGTCGAGTTTCACGCTATTACTGCTCGTCGCGTCGCCCGTCCTGCGGCCGAGCCGACGATATAGAACAGCTGCGCCGCGCGTTCGAACGCCTCGCGGTCGAGACCCTCGCAGACCGCGGTCACACCAGGCTGGAGCGGCCGAGATCGAAGAGGTCGGGTTGCGACCGCTCGAAGAGGTCCTCGAGCGCGTCTCCCGTGCGCTCCTCCGCGAATGCGGCCTCCCCGTCGGTGATGGGCACGACCTGCAACCACGTGGTGTGCACGTCGGCATCCTCGTACGGAGCAAACGCGTTTTGCCAGCAGAACGGGGCGACGATGAATCCGTGCGGGGTGGTCACGTCAGGGCCCGCGTGTGAGAACGCCCCGCGGACGACGGCCCCGTATCGAGACGGCCCCCCGTCGGCGACGAAGAATGTGCAGAAAGCGAGGGCCGTGCCGAAACGGTCCCACGAGCTGCCCGCGCATCCGACGAATTCGACCGTCATGGGCGTGCCGCGAGCGGTGCGGTAGCCGGTATCGAAGAAGCTGGCGCCCACGGTGCTCCACGACGTGAGGCCAGTGTCTGGGCAGTCGGGAACGGAGAAGCCTCCCACGACGTGGCCCGATTCCCGCGTCTCGTATCTGCCGACGAACGGATCGACATCCGGCCGCGCGAATCCGGCGAGCGAGCGGTCACGAGCGATGAACGAATTGATCACGGGTACTCCGTCAGTCGTCGAGGGGAGGCTTCGCGGGCCCACGCTCAGAAAGGAACCGTTTCACCCTAGCGAGGGGGCAGACACAGCCGGGTCCGTGCGCCGGGATTGTCGAGCGCCTGGCTCGTCAGTAGCGGATGGCGTCGATGACCCTCACCCGCACCGCCACGAGCGCGGGAAGACAGCTCCGCGGGCACCCACATCTCGTACTGCGTCGACGGGGCGTCGCCACCGTAGGGGTCGGCGGCGACGGCCGAGGCGCCCCGTTCGCCGATCGCTGCGTCTTGCAGGCGCTGCAGCTGTTCGGCGCTGCAGCTGTTCGGCGAGCATGAACATCGACGGTTACGTATCCCATGGCGCCGCGGGGATCACTCCGATCACGACGGCAGCGGTGTCCCCAGCGGGGATGCCCGAGGCGGCGCCCGGTACGCTCTGCCCGCCGAGCGCGACGACGGGGTGCGAGGCGAGCGGGGGTCGTCCCATCCGATCCCAGAAGACCTCGTTGACGATCACCTGGGGGTCAAGTTGGACCTCGTCCGCGTCGCTGAACCACGTGCCCGAGATCAATCGCACGCGGTGCATCTCGCCATAGGGCTGGTCGACGGCCTGCGTGGCGACCTGCGTACCACGCCCCGGCCGGATCGGAACGGTCGGGGCGTGGCATCCACGGGTCAGAAGCGGGTCACTCCTTCGGCGGGGCCACGACGCGGGGCGTGGTGGGGTCGAGCGGAGCCCCGGTGGCCAGGCGCGCGTGTCCACGCGAATAAGCGAAGTAGATCGCGAAGCCCAGGGCGAGCCAGATCAGGAAGCGCAGCCACGTCTCGACCGACAGGTTGAGCATGAGATACGTGCAGATGAGTGCCGAGAGGATCGGCAGCACAGGGCTCAGCGGCACGCGGAAACCGCGCTTGAGGTCGGGGCGCTTGCGACGCAGCACGACCACCCCGATCGAGACGAGCACGAACGCCGACAGCGTGCCGATGTTCACCATCTCTTCGAGGATGCCGATGGGGGTGAAGCCCGCGACGATCGCCACGATCACCGTCACGATGATCGAGATGACCCAGGGGGTGCGGAAGCGCGGGTGCACCTTGGCGAGGCCGCCCGGGAGCAGGCGGTCGCGCGACATCGCGAAGATGATGCGGGTCGCGCCGATCAGCAGCGTCAGCACCACGGTCGTGAGGCCGGCGACGGCACCCGCGGCGATGACCGTGGCCATCCATGTCTGTCCGTGGAAGGCGAAGGCGTTCGCGAGCGCGGCCTGCGGGTTGAGCTCCGAGTAGGGGACCATGCCGGTCACGACGACGGCGACCGCGCAATAGAGGATCGTGCAGATCACGAGCGACGCGATGATGCCGATCGGCAGGTCGCGCTGCGGTCGCTTGGTCTCTTCGGCGGTGGTGGCCACGACGTCGAAGCCGATGTACGCGAAGAACACCAGGGCGGCGCCGGCGAGGATGCCGCCGACACCGAAGGTCGCCGGCTCGAGTCCCGACAGGAACTGCAGCAGCGGTTGCGTCAGGCCCGACGCCGACTCGGTCGGCACGCTCTCGGGCACGAAGGGGGTGTAGTTGGCCGGGTTGATGAACAGGATGCCGGCGATGATCACGAACAGCACGATGAAGAGCTTCACGGCGACGAGCACCAGATTGACACGCAGCGATTCCTTGATGCCGACCGTCATGAGACCGCCCAGCACCAGGACGAGCAGGATCGCGGGGATGTCGACGATGCCACCGGAGGAGAGATTCTCGGGGAGCACGATGCCGATCTGCCCGAGGAACGCGCCCAGGTACGCACTCCACCCCTGTGCGACGACGCTCGCGCCCAGGAACATCTCGAGGATCAGGTCCCAGCCGATGATCCACGCGAACAGCTCGCCCAGCGAGGCATAGGAGAAGGTGTAGGCCGATCCCGAGACGGGGACGGTCGAGGCGAACTCGGCGTAGCACATGGCCGCGAGCCCGCAGGCGATGGCGGCGATGATGAAGCTGATGACTACCGCGGGGCCCGCGACCTCGTTGGCAGCACGGCCGGTGAGGGTGAAGATGCCGGCGCCGATCACGACGCCCACGCCGAAGACGGTCAGGTCGACCGCGCTGAGGGATTTCTTGAGCCGGAATTCCGGCTCGTCGGTGTCGGCGATGGACTGCTCCACCGACTTGGTGCGGAATAGGCTCACGAGATGCTTCCTCTGTCTGAGGTGGCGCCCAGGGAACGAACACCACCTCCGGGAGGATAGTCCCTCGTGGCGTCCGCGACGGCGGTGTGGACGGGCGGGCGCGAAAGTGCTTTATCAGACGCGAATACGCATAGGTTACGAGATGCATTCGGGTGTATGGTTTGCATATTATGGCTATGAAGCACATCACCCACCTCGTGGACGACCTTGACGGCTCTGTTCTCGAAGACGGACAGGGAAAGCAGATCACTTTCTCGGTCGAAGGTCGCGCTTACGAGATCGACCTCTCGGACCGCAATGCCGACAAGTTCTATTCGGCGATCGCGCCTTTTGTGGATGCCGCTCGTTCGGTCTCGCGCGGCAACACCGCCGCTCGTCGTGGCCGCAGCGAACGCCGGACCAGCGACGTCGATCTGGGCGCGGTGCGCGAATGGGCGCGAGCGAACGGACACACCGTGAGCGACCGCGGCCGCGTTCCCTCCTCCATCCTGGACGCGTACAACGAAGCGAATTCCTGATCATTCTGCGGCGTTCCGGGGAGAAAGCGTGACAACGCCCCTCTCCCCGGGCGCCGTTTCTCAATTCGCCGTTCTGGACGCCCTTCTGAGCGGCGTGTATTCGCAGGGCATCGCCGCTCGCGATGTACGCGCGCTCGGTGACACGGGGATCGGGTGCTGCGAGGGACTGGGCGGCGAGGTCGTCCTGATCGACGGCGAACTGCTCGAGTGCACCGCCGACGGACCGCCCCGGCGGATGGACGACGACGAGGTCCTTCCGTTCGCGGACGTCTGCACCGTCGGCCCCTTTTCCACCGTTCCGGCCGATCGCGGGGATCTCGCCGCTCTGGGGGCCCTCGTCGAACAGCGGCTGCGCAGCCGCAACCTCTTCCATGCGGTGCGCTGGGACGGCACGGCCGACCGGATCCGCACCCGGGTCACGCGGCGCCAGTCGCCGCCGCTTCGTCCGCTCGCCGACGTCGCCGCCGAGCAGATCGAGACCGATACGGTCGCGGTCGAGGGTTCTCTCGTCGGATTCTGGATGCCGCGGATCTACCAGGGAATCACGGTGGCAGGGCTGCATCTGCATTTCATCAGCGCGGATCGGACCATCGGCGGGCACGTGCTGCACGCAGATCTCGGCCCCGGGGTATTGCGCATGACGGCCTTCGCCGACTTTCATCTGCGGGTGCCGACGGATGACCGCTTTCTCGCCACCGAGCTCTCTCATGACGATGATCACCGAATCGTCGCGGTCGAGAATGGTGAGTAATCCGTCCTGACCGAATGAGAAACGCCCAGGCGCCTTTCGATGTGGGGCGAAAAGCAGGGTGAAATATCGCCGATGCAACGGCGGGGCCGCGTGAGCGCCTCATAAGGTCGGCGCATGGCGAAAAAGCACATCACCCAGTTGATCGACGATCTCGACGGCACCGTCATCGACGATGGAACGACGGTGCAGTTCTCTCTCGAGGGCCGCGCCTACGAGATCGATCTTTCCGAAGACAATGCAGAGAAATTGCGCGATGCATTCCGGCCCTACATCGCGGCCGGACGCACCGCCGGCTCCGCCCACGTTCCGGTCCGACGGGCATCCCGACCGCGCGCCATCCCGACACGCGACCTCGTCGACGTGCGGTCGTGGGCCGAGAAGAATGGATTCCCCATCAGCGACCGCGGTCGCATCTCGGAAAGCATTCTGACGGCCTACGACGCCGCGCACTGATCACCCCGACCGACGGACGTGAAAGCCGGGTGCCGATGAACGGCACCCGGCTCTCGTCGTTCCGGGCGTCAGACCAGGGCGTTCGTCGCCGTGCCCGTGGCGAGGCGCTCGGCGGCCAGGCCTTCGGCGGCGGCCAGGGGCGTCACACCGCGCGCGGCGGCCTCGTCGAAGGCGCGGCGCACGGTGTCGCCGATCCCCGCGACGCGGCCCATGATCTGCTCGAGCGTGCCGCGTTCTTTCGCCACCAGATCGAGGTAGATGACGCCGCCCGCGTTGACCACGAAATCGGGCGCGTACAGGATGCCGCGCTGCGCGAGGCGCTCGGCGCCGGAACGCTCGGCGAGGGGGTTGTTGGCCGGTCCGCACACGGCGCGGGCATCGAGGGCGTCGATCACCTCGTCGGTGAGCACCCCGCCGATGCCTGCGGGCACGAACACCTCGGCCGGGATCAGATGCGCTTCACCCGGCTCGACCCACGTCGCGCCGAGCTCGGCGGCGAGGGTGCGCTTGGCGGGGTTGACGTCGGTCACGGTGAGCGCGGCGCCCTCCGTGGCGAGACGCTCGGCGAGGCGGCTGCCCACCTGACCGAGACCCGCGATCGTGATGCGTCGGCCGGCGACGTCACCGGTGCCGGCGACGCGCTCCAGCGTCGCCACGAGTGAGGCGTACACACCCAGGCTGGTGGGCCCCGCGGGCTCGCCCGAACCACCGACGGTGTCGGGCAGACCCACCACGTGCGGCGTGCGCTCGCTGACGACGAGCATGTCGTCGGTGGTCGAACCCACGTCCTCCGCGGTGCGGTACAGACCGCCCAGGCTGTCGACGGCGTCGCCGAGGTCGAGGAAGGCCGCCCGACGACGGTCGGCGTCGAGCACGGTGCCCACGGGAAGACCGATCACGCTCTTGCCGCCACCCGCGTCGAGACCCGCGGCGGCGTTCTTGAGGGTCATGGCGGCGGACAGACGCAGGGCATCGCCCAGGGCGTCGGTCCACGAGGGGTAGGTCCACAGGCGGGCGCCGCCGAGGGCGGAGCCGAGGACCGAGGAGTGCAGGGCGACGGCGATGAACAGGCCGCTGCGGCGTCCCGTCATCACCTCCACGCGCTCGTGGGTGAAATCGGGCAGGGGCAGGGCGTTGGTCATCGCGTTCCTTGTCGTCGGCCGCCTTGTGGGCGGCTCTTCGCGCATGCCGCGGCGTTGCGGCATCCACTCCCATTCTGACGGCTCGCGGCCCCGGGCGCGAGCCGTGCGGTGGGGCGTGCGGCCCTAGGCTGGCGGGCATGACCGATGCCCTGCCCGCCCGGAGCCGCCTCGTCGCCGCCGCCCTGCGCGACGCGCGGATCGCCGGAGAGATCGTCGTCCTGCCCGATGCCGCGTCGACGGCGGCACTGGCCGCCGCGGCCCTGGGCATCGAGGTGGGCGCGATCGCCAACAGCCTGGTGTTCTGGAGCGATGACGAGCCGCTGCTGGTCATGACCAGCGGCGCGCACCGCGTCGACACCACGGCTCTCGCCGAACGGCTCGGGCGCGGGGCGATCCGCCGCGCGACGCCCGAGCAGGTGCTCGCCGCGACCGGGCAGCCGATCGGCGGCGTGGCTCCGACCGGTCACCCCGCGGCGCTGACGACCGTCGTCGACGAGGACCTCGCGGCCTTCGACGAGATCTGGGCCGCCGGAGGGACGCCGCACACGGTATTTCCGCTGACCTTCGACGAGCTCGTGCGGCTGACGGGCGGGACGGTCGCGCGCGTCGCGTGAGGGCGCCGGTCCTCGCGGACCATGACCCGCCTCCGGCTGCCCGGCGCGCGGGGAGGGGCCGGGCGGCGCCGCTCGGGTACGGCGCCGCCCGGCGGGCTCACGCCCCGGGGGCGGGCGCGAGCGTCGTCAGGCACACCACCGCGGCGGCGGCCGACCACGCCTGCGGTCGGCACGCGGCCGGATACGGGGTGGGTACCGACGAGTGGGTGCGCGGGTCGCCGGCGTGCAGCTCGGGCACGCGGT
>NZ_QAJB01000155.1:0-1765 GCF_003061325.1 Microbacterium sp. HMWF026 | reverse complement strand
CCTGCGCACTGATCCGTGCCCGGATCCCCCCCCCTGCATGTCGACCTCAGCCGCTCACCCATCCACATCGATCCGCGCGCCGGTCCCCACCGGTACGCGCCGTACGCTCGACCCCATGCCCCTCGCTCTCGTCACCGGCGCCGCGCGCCCCGACAGCATCGCCGCGCGCATCGTCCCCCGCCTCCGCGCGGACGGCTGGCTCGTCGTGACCAGCGACCTCGCCGCCGGCGATTATCCGTGCGACCTGGCCGATCCCCACACCCCCGGCGAGCTGATCGAAAGGGTTCGCGCCGACCACGGAGCGGTGCACGCCCTCGTCCTGAGCCACGCGCACGGCGTCGAGTCCGGCATCCTCGACACCACCGCCGAGAGCTTCGACCGCCACCTCGCCGTCAACGCTCGCGCGAGCCTGCTGATGATCGCAGCCTTCGCACGCCAGGTCGACGAGACGGGCGGCGCCATCATCGCCTTCACCAGCGACCACACGAACGGCAACCTCCCGTACGGCGCTTCCAAGGGAGCCCTCGACCGCATCGTCATCTCGGCGGCGCGCGAACTGGGCCCGAAGAACATCTCCGCGAACGTCGTGAACCCCGGCCCGATCGACACCGGATGGATGGATGCCGACACACGCACCGCCCTGACGGCCCACTAGCCGCTCGGCCGCCTCGGGACGCCGCAGGACATCGCCGACATCACGGCCTTCCTGCTCTCCGACGCCGGCCGCTGGGTCAGCGGGCAGCTCCTGCACACCGACGGCGGCTTCTCCGCCTGACCACGACCGCCGCGACACACGCACGCGCTCGTGCTAGCGTCGCCCGCAGTGACACGGGGTGCCCCCCAGGGCTGAGAACACACCCGTCGAACCTGATCTAGTTCGTACTAGCGAAGGGATGTCGCGAATGGTCGTTCGCACGTCGTCGTCTCCGTCCACCCCCGCGCGCGCGCTCGAAGCGCTCCGCCTGGCATCGCCGCTCACGCAGTGCATCACCAACGCTGTGGTGACCAACTTCACCGCGAACGCCCTCCTCGCCCTGGGAGCGGCCCCCGCGATGTGCGACATCCCCGACGAGGCCGGGCTCTTCGCCGGCATCGCGGGCGGCGTCCTGGTCAACCTCGGTACCCCGACCGCCGAGCAGCGCGCCGCGGCGCGCGAAGCCGTCGCCGCCGGCACCCCGTGGGTTCTCGATCCGGTCGCCGTGGGAGCCCTCCCCGTCCGCACGGCCCTCGCGCACGAGCTGCTCGCCGCGCGCCCGGCGATCATCCGCGGGAACGCCAGCGAGATCCTCGCCCTCGCGGGCACGGGAGCGGGCGGCCGCGGCGTCGACGCCACCGACTCCCCGGACGACGCCCGCGACGCCGCGCGCCACCTCGCGAGCCTGACCGGTGGCGTGGTCGCCGTCTCGGGCGAGACGGATCTGATCGTGGATGCCGAGCACGAAGCGCGGGTTGCGGGCGGCAGCGCCCTGCTGACCAAGGTCACCGGCGGGGGCTGCGCCCTCGGGGCGGCGATGGCGTCCCTCGTCGCCGTCGTGGCTCCCTTCGACGCCGCCGTCGCGGCCAGCACGATCTGGGCCGCGGCCTCCGAGCGGGCGGCCGCAGCCTCGCGCGGACCCGGCTCGTTCGCCGTGGCTTTCCTCGACGAGCTCGCCGCGCTCACCCCGGCCGACCTCGAGGCCCGCGCCGCCGGCACCCCTGCCGACCTCGTCATCCGCACCCCCGACACGCGCGGCGACCTCGAGGGCCCCACCGCCCCGAGCACCAC
>NZ_QAJB01000154.1:0-2908 GCF_003061325.1 Microbacterium sp. HMWF026 | reverse complement strand
GCCCCCGCGGTCGTCTCGGTCGATCAGACCCTGCGCGACACCGCCACCCGCCTCGCCGCCGCGGGCATCGGCGACCCCCGGGTCGACGCCGAACTGCTCGTCGCCCACGTGCTCGACACCTCGAGGGGCGGAGTCCAGGCCGCCGCCATCCGCGGCGACCGGATGCCGCCCGCCGCCGCCGCGGCCCTGGCTCCGCTCGTCGACCGCCGCTGCGCGCGCGAGCCCCTGCAGCACCTCACCGGCACGGCGCCGTTCCGCTCGCTCGAGCTGGCGGTCGGCCCGGGCGTCTTCGTCCCCCGGCCCGAGACCGAGATGGTCGCGCAGTTGGCGATCGACGCGCTGCGCGCCGTGGCCTCCGACGCCCCCATCGCCGTCGACCTCGGCACCGGCAGCGGAGCGATCGCCCTGGCGATGGCCACCGAGGTGCCGCACTCCCGGGTGTTCGCGGCCGAGAACTCCGTCGACGCCTTCGTCTGGACTCGTCAGAACGTCGACCGGGTCGGCGCCGGCAACGTCACGCTCGCCTTCATCGACCTCGCGGACGCGTTCGGCGAGCTCGACGGCACGGTCTCGGTCGTGGCATCCAATCCTCCGTACGTCCCCGACGACGCCATCCCGCGCGATCCCGAGGTGCGGCTGTTCGATCCGCCCGCGGCCCTCTACGGGGGACCGGACGGTCTGGATGCCGTGCGGCAGCTGAGCCGGGTGGGACTGCGCCTCGGGCACCCGGGCGCGACCATCGTCATCGAGCACGGCGAGTGGCAGGGCGCGGCGATCCGCGAGATCCTCACGAACGACGGCTGGCGCTCGGCCGCGACGCACCCCGACCTGACCCGTCGCGACCGGGCGACGACCGCGATCCGCCCCTGACCACGCGGGAGCCCGTGACACCGCGGGCGGTGCCGACCGCCGCCCGACGGCGGCTACGCGGGGCCGGACAGCGCGGAGTCCGCGGCGCGACTAGACTGGCGCGCGACATGTCACCCGTCTACGACTGCCGTGACGAGTCGCAGCTGCTGTCCGGGATGCGCCACGCGCGTCAGGCCATCGGTAGAGGCGAACTCGTCGTGCTCCCCACCGACACCGTCTACGGAATCGCCGCGGACGCGTTCAACGCGCGCGCCGTCGCGGGCCTGCTCGAGGCGAAGGGTCGCGGTCGCCAGCAACCGCCGCCCGTGCTGGTGGCGGGCGTCGGCACGCTGCGCGCCCTCGTTGCCGAGATCCCGCCGGCCGTCGAAGACCTCGTGCGCGAGTTCTGGCCCGGTGGGCTCACCATCGTGCTGCCCGCCCAGCCGTCGCTGTCGTGGGACCTCGGCGACACGCACGGCACCGTCGCGGTGCGGATGCCCGCGCAGAAGCTGACCCTCGAACTGCTCGAAGAGACCGGCCCCCTGGCCGTCTCGAGTGCGAACCTCACCGGACGGCCCGCGGCCGTCGACATCGACTCCGCCCGCGACATGCTGGGCGACAGCGTCGCGGCCTACCTCGACGCCGGACCCAGCGAGACCGGGGTCGCCTCGACCATCGTCGACGCCACGACTCTGGTCGGCGGTGCCGAGCCGCAGGTGCGGGTGCTGCGCGAGGGCGCGATCTCGCGTGAACGGCTGCGCGAGGTGCTGGGCGATCTGCTCGAGCCCGACCCCGTCGACGACGCGCCCGCGGCCGGCCCCGGCCCGGCGTCGCCCGCGAGCGACACTGCTCCGGATGCCGAGGCTCCGGGTCCGTGACCCAGTACCTCCTCACCATCCTGTTCACGGCGGCGGTCACGCTCGCGCTGTCGTGGGTGGTGTGGAAGCTCGCCCTGCGCTTCAAGCTGTACCCGGGCATCCGGGAACGCGACGTGCACAAGACCCCGACGCCCCGGCTGGGGGGCGTGGCCATGTTCCTCGGCGTCGTCGCCGCGTTCGCGCTCTCGAGTCGCAACCCCTACTTCGCGATCTTCTGGACCGATCCGGTCCCGGTGCTGTCCCTGCTGGGCGCGGTGCTGCTGATCGTGCTGGTCGGCGTCGCCGACGACCTGTGGGACCTCGACTGGATGATCAAGCTGGGAGCGCAGTTCGTCGCGGCCGGCGTCATCGCGTGGTTCGGTCAGCTGCAGATCCTGTCGCTGCCGATCGGGGCGCTCACGGTCGGGTCGAGCTGGGTCAGCTTCCTGCTCACGGTCTTCGCCCTGGTCGTCGTGATGAACGCCGTCAACTTCATCGACGGCCTCAACGGGCTCGTCGCGGGCGTCTGCCTCATCGCCAACGGCGTGTTCTTCGCGTACTCCTACCTCCTCGTCCGCGATACCGGGGCCAGCACCTACTTCAACCTCGCGTCCTTCATCGCCGCGGTGCTCGTCGGCGCCTGCCTCGGCTTCCTGCCGATGAACTGGACCCCCGCGAAGCTCTTCATGGGCGATGCGGGCGCTCTCATGCTGGGGCTGCTCATGGCCAGTTCGGCGGTGGCGATCACGGGCCAGCTCGACCCGGCCGTGCTCGACCCCGAGAAGATCGGGCGTTCGCAGCTTCTCGGTGCGTTCATCCCGATCCTGCTGCCGGTCGTGATCGTGCTGCTGCCGCTGCTGGACTTCGGTCTCGCCGTCGCGCGCCGCCAGTGGGCGGGGCGTTCTCCCTTCTCGCCCGACCGCAAGCACCTGCACCACCGCATGCTCGACATGGGCCACAGCGACCGCGACGCCGTGCTGATCTTCTACGCCTGGACGGCGGTCGTCTCGCTGGCGTTCCTGCTCATGTACATCGGCACGCAGCAGAGCTGGCCCGGTGACTACGCCATCGGCATCGTCTTCGGCGCCGCGGGCGTCATCGCCTGCGCCGTCCTCACCCTCCTTCCCTCTCAGCACCGTCTGCGCCGGCTCGCCCGTCGCGTCCGACCCACCCGACCGGAGTCCCCCTCATGAGCACCGCCC
>NZ_QAJB01000014.1:0-18673 GCF_003061325.1 Microbacterium sp. HMWF026 | reverse complement strand
CACCGTGTCTCGGCACGAGCAGCGTTTATCGCGCGGCGGCGCGGTGCTTCGCGCCGTCACCCGCCGTGTGCGGGCGTGCCGCCGCCGTCACCCGCCGTACGCGCACGTGCCGCCGCCGTGACCCGCCGCCCTCGCTCCCCTCGATAAACGCCGTTCCTGCCGAAACACGCGGACGCACACCGTGTCTCGGCAAGAACGGCGTTTATCGGAGCCGGGACCGGAGCCCGGACCGGAGCCGGAGCCCGGACCGGAGCCGCGGCCCGGGCCCGGGCCGTCGCCGGGCCCGCGGCCGGGCGAGGCGAGCGAAGTGCCCCAGCCGACCCTCTGCGCCGCGACCTCACGCGTCGCGGCGCGCGCCCTCGGACGGGGTCACCGTGAAGATGTTCGGGCGGCGGAACCCGGATGCCGCGAACGCGGCCAGGACCGCCTCGGTCGCCGCCGGAATGAGCCCGACAGGCATCAGCGCGATCGCCGCGCCGCCGAAGCCGCCGCCCGTCATGCGCGCACCCAGCGCGCCCGCGCCCAGCGCGGTCTCGACGGCGAGGTCGAGCTCGGGCACCGAGATCTCGAAGTCGTCGCGCATCGACGCGTGCGACGCGACGAGCAGATCGCCGATCGCGGCGGGACCGTCGGTATCGAGGGCCGCGACCGTGTCGAGCACCCGTTGGTTCTCGGTCACGACGTGGCGGACGCGGCGGAAGGTCACGTCGTCCAGGATCTCGGCGGCGCGGGGCAGGTCGTCGACCGTCAGGTCGCGCAGCGACGCGACGCCGAAGGCCGCCGCACCCCGCTCGCACGCCTCGCGGCGCTCGCGGTAGCCGCCGGTGGAGTGGGCGTGCTCGACGAGCGTGTCGACGACGAGGATCGCAAGTCCCGCCTCGGCGAAGCCCAGCGCGACGGGCCGCGTCTCGAGCGTGCGGCAGTCGAGGAAGGTCGCGGCGTCGGCGACCCCCAGCATCGAGGCCATCTGATCCATGATCCCGGTGGGGGCGCCGACGGCGTCGTTCTCGGCGATGCGGCCGACGCGGGCCAGGGTGACCTTGTCGAGGCCGGCGGTCCACACGTCGTTGAGGGCGGATGCCACGGCCCCCTCGATCGCGGCGGACGACGACAGGCCGGCGCCCACCGGCACCTCGGACGACACCGCGATGTCGACGCCGCGGGGGGTGGCATCCGGGGCCTCACGGAGCAGCGCCCACGCCACACCCAGCGGGTAGCCCGCCCAGTCGAGGCCGCCGGCGGCGATGCGCGCGTCGAGCTCGGCGAGCGGTACCTCGACCGCGTCGTCGGCGAACGTCGAGCGAACGCGGATCACGTCGTCGTCGCGCAGCGCGACGGCGGCGGCGGTGCGCTGCGCGATCGCGAAGGGGAAGACGAAGCCCTCGTTGTAGTCGGTGTGCTCGCCGATGAGGTTGGCACGGCCGGGAGCCGACCACACCCCCACGGGGGTGGCGGCGAGAAGGGTGCGGGCGTCGTCGACGGCGGTCATGCCGTCACCTCCGGAACGGTGTCGAGGGCGGCGCGCAGGCGCTCGGCCTGCGACTCGGGGGTCACGTCGCCGATCCAGGCGCCCATGGCGGCCTCGGACCCGGCGAGGTACTTCAGCTTGTCGGCGGCGCGGCGCGGCGACGTGATCTGCAGGTTGAGGCGCACGGCATCCCGTCCCCGTCCGACCGGAGCCTGATGCCAGGCGGCGATGTAGGGGGTGGGGGTGTCGTAGAGCGCGTCGATGCCGCGCAGCAGGCGCAGGTAGAAGGGGGCGAGCTCGTCGCGCTCGGCATCGCTCGTCTCGGCCAGGTCGGCCACGTTGCGGTGAGGGAGCACGTGCACCTCGATCGGCCAGCGCGCGGCGAAGGGAACGAATGCCGTCCAGTGCTCTCCGCGCAGTACGACGCGTTCGCCGGCCTGCTCGAAGTCGAGGATGCGGGCGAACAGGTCGTCGGACGTGCGCGCGACCGTGTCGAGCAGGCGGTGCGTGCGGGGCGTGACGTAGGGGTAGGCGTAGACCTGTCCGTGCGGATGGGGGAGCGTGACGCCGATCTCCTGCCCGCGGTTCTCGAAGGGGAACACCTGACGGATGCCGGGCAGAGCCGACAACGCCGCGGTCCGGTCGGCCCACGCCTCGATGACGGTGCGGGCGCGGGTGCGCGAGAGCGAGCCGAACGAGCCCTCGTGCGCGGGGCTGAAGCACACGACCTCGCACCGGCCGACCGAGGTGCGGGTGCGACCGAGACCCAGGTGCTCGAGGTCGTCGGAGCCGCGCGGCGGGTCGACGGCGGCGGGGGCGTCTCCGGTCGCGTCGTCGAGGGCGGGACCGAACGAGGGGGACTTGTTCTCGAAGACGGCGACGTCATAGAGCGAGGGGATCTCGGAGGGATTCGTCGGCGTCTGCGGCGACAGCGGGTCGAGGTGCGCGGGCGGCAGGAACGCGCGGTTCTGGCGATTGGATGCCACGGTGATCCAGTCGCCGGTCAGGACGTCCTGGCGCATGGTCGCGGTCGTGGGCCGCGGGTCGAGGGTGCGCGCGTCGATCGCGCGCTCGGGTCCGAGCGTGGTGCCCGGATCGTCGAAGTACATCAGTTCGCGGCCGTCGGCGAGACGGGTCGAGCGCTTGACGACGCCCGCGCCCAGCGGCGTGGCGGAGGGGGTGTCCGTGTTCACGATAACACGCTACAGAGCGCGCGTGATATCGTCAACATGCAGGGGGTGCGATGCGCGTATCGATGGCCGACGTGGCCGCGAGGGCCGGGGTCTCGGCGCAGACCGTGTCGCGCGTCGCGAACGCGAGCCCCCGGGTCGACCCGGCCACGCGCGTCCGCGTCGAGCAGGCCATGGCCGAGCTGGGCTACCGCATGCACCGCGCCGCACGCGCCCTGCGCACCGGGCAGACCTCGACCATCGGCCTGGTGGTCGCGACCCTCGCGTCCGTGGGCAACTCGCGCATGCTGCAGGCGATCTCCGAGGCGGCGGCCGCCCGCGACTACGCCCTGGCCGTCGTCACCGTGGGGGAGCGCGGCATCCACGAGGCCTTCGCGCGCCTGCGCGCCCAGGGCGTCGACGGCGCCGTCGTGCTCAACGAGGCCACCGACCTCGCGCGCGGCGTCGAACCGCCCGCGGACCTGCACATCGTGGTGGTCGACTCGCCGCCCGACGACCGCTTCTCGATCGTCCAGACGGCCCACGCGGACGGCGCCCGCATCGCCACCGCGCATCTTCTCGCCGCCGGTCACGACACCGTGCACCACCTCGCCGGACCCGCCGGGTCGTTCGCCGCCGCCGAGCGCGAGCGCGGGTGGCGCGAAGCGCTGGCCTCCGCCGGCGTCCACGTGGCCGAGCCGGCGCGAGGTGACTGGACCTCGGCATCCGGTCATTCCGCCGTGGCCCGGCTGGCCGCGGCCACGGCGATCTTCGTCGCGAACGACCAGATGGCCCTGGGCGCCCTGCGCGCCCTCGCCGACGCCGGTCGGCGCGTGCCCGACGACGTCGCGGTGGTCGGTTTCGACGACATCGTGGATGCCGCCGAGTTCCGGCCGCCGCTGACGACCGTCCGCCAGGACTTCGACGCCCTCGGGCACCGGGCGGTCACGGCCCTCGTCGCCGCGATCGAGGGCGGCGCGCCCGTCGCCGAGACCGTGGCGGCGACGCTCGTGGTGCGCGCGAGCAGCGCTCGGGCCTGACCCGGGACGCGGTGTGCCTCGGCCGCCGCCGTGCGCACGACGACGCCCGCGGATGCCGGAGCATCCGCGGGCGCCTGTCAGGGGGTGTGCGTTACTTCTTCACGGGGATGGACTGCGACTCCAGCGTGCCGATGGTGGCATCCTGGCCCTTCTGCAGCGCGTCGACCAGCGTGCCGTTTCCGCTGACCGCGGCCTTGAAGCCGTCCGAGACGTCGGCGTAGGTCTTGGTCATGGTCGGGCCCCACACGAAGTCGGGGGTGACCTCGGTCGCGGCCTTGGCGAAGACGTCGTAGATCTTCTGGCCGCCGTAGAACTCCACGCCCTGCGCGAGCGAGGGGAGCTTCAGACCCTCGGTCGTGGCGGGGTAGATGTTCGCCTCCTGGTTGAGGGCGGTCAGCGCCTCTTCCGAGGTGTTCAGCCACAGGGCGAACTTCGTCGCCTCGTAGGGGTGCTCGCTGCCCTTGAGGACCGCGATGGACGATCCGCCCCAGTTGCCCGCGACCTTCTCGCCGGCCGCCCACTGCGGCAGGTCCGAGACGGCCCAGCCGCCCGCGGTGTCGGGAGCGCCGCTCGAGATCGAGTTGGCGCCCCAGACGGCCGAGTTCCACGTCCAGACCTGGCTGGAGTTGTAGGCGTTGTTCCACTCGTCGGTCCACGCCGGGTAGGTCGAGACGAGGTCCTGGTCGATCAGGGACTGCCAGTACTCGGCGACCTTCTCGGAGGCGGGGTCGGTCAGCGAGACCGTCCAGCCGTCCGCGTCGTTGCCGAACCACTGTCCGCCGGCCTGCCACACGAAGCCCGCGAACTGGTTGATGTCGGACTGCGAGAAGTTGGTGATGTACCCGCCGAGCGCGCGGATCTTCTTCGCGGCCTCGGTGTACTCGTCCCACGTGGTGGGGATCGCGATGCCGTTCTTCTCGAACAGGTCCTTGCGGTAGAACAGCGCCATCGGACCGATGTCCTGGGGGATGCCGTAGACCGCGCCGTCCTCGCCGAGGGCGACCTGGTTCCACGCCCACCCGACGAACTGGTCCTTGGCGGCGACGACGTCGGAGCAGCCGCCAATGTTCTCGAGCCCGTCCTGCACGAGGAAGTTCGGCAGCGCGTCGTACTCGATCTGACCGAGGTCGGGGGCGTTGCCGGCGGCGATCTGGTTGAAGAAGTTCTGGTACGTGCCGCTGTTGCCGTTCGGGCCGGTCTGCACCTTGACCTGGATGTCGGGATTCTCCGAGTTCCACATCTCGACGACCTTCTCGATGCCCGGGATCCACGAGGTGAACTCGAGGGTGACGGGACCGTCGGCGGGGGCGCAGTCGGCCGCCGAGGCGGCGTCGTCGCCGCTTCCGCCGCCGGCGCAGCCGGCCAGGAGCAGAGCCGACAGGGCGACGCCGGAGGTCGCCGCGAGGATTCTGTGCTTCATGCGAATGCCTTTCTCTGGTGACCCGGACGCGCCGTTTGCGTCCGGGGTGGGGGCGGCGGGAGCCGCCGAAGGGATCACTTCAGGGCACCGGTCCCGAGACCGTTGCGCCAGAAGCGCTGGAGGAGCAGGAAGATGACGATGAGGGGGATGACCGACAGCAGGGCGCCGATCAGGACGAGCCCGCGCAGCTCGGGGATCTGGTTGAGCTGGTTGTTCCAGCCGTAGAGCCCGAAGACGACGGGGAAGAGCTCTTCGCTGCGCAGCATGATCAGCGGCAGGAAGAAGTTGTTCCAGATCGCCACGAACTGGAACAGGAACATGGTCACCAGTGCCGGGCTCATCAGCCGCAGGCTCACGGTGAAGAAGGTGCGGATCTCGCCCGCGCCGTCCAAGCGGCTCGCCTCGAGCAGTTCGTCGGGCACCGACGACGCGGCGAAGATCCGCGCGAGGTACACGCCGAAGGGGCTGACCAGTGACGGGAGGAACACCGCCCAGAACGTGTTGGTGAGCTGCACCTGGCTGAAGATGAGGAACAGCGGCAGGGCCAGGGCCGTAGCCGGGACCAGGACGCCACCGAGGACGACGTCGAAGACCAGCTCGCGGCCCGGGAAGCGGTACTTCGCCAGCGCGTAGCCCGCCATCGCCGCCAGCAGCGTCGCCACCGCGCCGCCGAGGCCCGCGTACAGCAGCGAGTTGCCGAGCCAGCGCAGGAAGACACCGTCGCGGTACGCGAACAGGTCGCCGATGTTCGAGAACAGGCGCATGTCGGCGAACCACAGCGGGTTCGTGGTCAGGATGTCGCCGGTGCTCTTGCTCGAGGCCACGAGCAGCCACCACAGCGGCAGCAGGAAGTACACCGTGAAGACGGCCATGACGAGCATCGCCGAGGTGCGCGAGACCAGCGGCTCGCGGACCGCACCGGAGCGGGTGCCGCGGGCGGGACGCGTGCCGCGCGCGGGGCGGAGGGTGGTGACGGCGCTCATGCGTTGCCCTTCTTCTGCATCCACTTCATGAAGCCGAACGACAGCACGAAGGTGGTCACGGCCAGCACCACGGAGAACGCCGCGGCGAGGTTCGCATTGGGGATGGATGCCGTGGCGTACACGGTCATGTTCGGAGTGAAGGTGCTGGTGACCGCCGAGCTGAACGAGCGAAACACCTGCGGCTCGGCCAGCAGCTGCAGCGTGCCGATGATCGAGAAGATCGCGGTCATGACGATCGCCGGACGCGCGAGGGGGATCTTGATCGACCACGCGATGCGGAACTGTCCGGCGCCGTCGAGGCGGGCCGCCTCGTAGATCTCGCTGGGGATCGACAGCAGAGACGAGTAGATGATGAGCATGTTGTAGCCCACGTAGACCCAGGTGACGACGTTCGCGATCGACCACAGCACCAGGTCGGCTCCGAGGAAGTCGACGTTCTGCGTCAGGGCCGTGAACGGCGAGAGGTTGGGCGAGAAGAGCGAGCCCCACATGATCGCGGCGATGACACCCGGAACGGCGTAGGGCACGAAGAACGCCAGGCGGAAGAAGCGCTTGCCCTTGAGCAGCGGCGAATCCAGCAGCAGCGCGAAGACCAGGGCGAGGCCCAGCATGACCGGTACCTGCACCACGCCGAAGGCGAGCATGCGCAGCATCGACGACCAGAAGGCCTCGTTCTGGAACACCTGCGCGTACTGCGCGAAGCCGCCGAACACGAGCTCCGCTTTGCCGAAGGTGCCCTCGCGGCGGACGACGAGCAGCGACTGCACGACCGCGAACACGATGGGCAGCACGTAGAACAGCGCGAAGAGCACCGCGAAGGGGGCGAGCAGGATGACGATCGCGCTCTTGAACGGCACGCGCGGGCGCCGGGGCTTCGGCTCGCTCGCGCGCGCGGCCCGCGTCGGGGCCGGGACGGTGGTGGTCACAGGGTCTCCTCGATGATGCGGACGGCTCCGCCGGCGACGGCGACGACGCCCTCGACGGGCTCGCCGGTGATCGCGTCGCGGCCGTGCGCCGCGATCTCGACCGCCTCGGTGGTGTGGTTGACGACGAACGTGAACGCGCGCTCCGCGTCCGCGCGACGCACGACCTCGACGCCCGGGCGGGCGGGGATCGGACGGATGCCGGCGGCCTCGGCCGCGGTCGAGAGCAGGTCGCGGTACGCCTCGGCGGAGGGCAGCGTGGCGAGGTACCACGCGGTGCCGGCGCCGACGCGGCGCCGGGTGCGGGCGGGCAGGCCCGCGGCGGGACCG
This sequence comes from Microbacterium sp. HMWF026, assembly GCF_003061325.1. NCBI lineage: Bacteria > Bacillati > Actinomycetota > Actinomycetes > Micrococcales > Microbacteriaceae > Microbacterium > Microbacterium sp. HMWF026. Next base: position 11,340 of record NZ_QAJB01000014.1, on the reverse strand, counting down.
TCGACGAAGCGGGCGTCGACCTCGGCGTCGACCGCGCGCAGGCGCTCCGACCAGATCGATCCGGTCGTGCCGTCGTCGAGCGCGACGGTCTGCGCGGGGCCGAGGGGCGCGAACTCCTCGGAGACGATGCCGAGCAGGTCGCGGAACGCCCCGGGGTAGCCGCCGAGGCGCACGCGGTCGCGCTCGTCGACGATGCCGCTGGCGAAGGTGATCACGGCCGTGCCGCCGGTCTCGACGAAGCGGGCGATGCGCTCGGCGTCGGCATCGCGGACGAGGTGCAGGGCGGGGACGACGACCAGGCGGTAGGCGGACAGGTCGGCGCCGGCCGAGACGACGTCGGTGGACACGCCCGCCGCGGCGAGGGCGGCGTGGGCCGCGTGCACCTGGTCGAGGTAGCGGACGTCCTCGCTGGGGCGGCCCTCGTTCTCGAGCGCCCACCAGCTCTCCCAGTCGAACAGCACCGCGGCGTCCGAGACGACGGTCGAGCCCGCGACCGGCTGCAGGGCGCGCAGGGTCTGGCCGAGTTCGATGACGCTGCGCCACTGGGCGGTGTCGGTGCCGGCGTGCGGCAGCAGGGCGGAGTGAAATTTCTCCGCTCCCTGCGCCGAGGCCCGCCACTGGAAGAAGCAGATGCCGTCCGCACCGCGGGCGACGTGCGAGACGACGTTTCGCAGCAGCTCGCCCTGGCCCTTGGCGAGGTTGTGGGGCTGCCAGTTGACCGCACCGGTGGAGGTCTCCATCAGCAGCCAGGGCGTTCCTGCGGCGAGCCCGCGGGTGAGGTCGGCCGCGAAGCTCAGCTCGGCGAGCGGGTCGGGCAGGCGCCGGTCGAGGTAGTGGTCGTTGGCGATGACGTCCATCTCGCCGGCCCACGAGAAGTAGTCGAGGGCGCGGATGTGCGCGGTGACCATGAAGTTCGTCGTGACCGGTGCCGAGCTGCGCGCGCGGATCACGGCGGCCTCGGCGCGGTAGAGCTCGAGCTGCTGGTCGGACGAGAAGCGCTGGAAGTCCAGCAGCTGACCGGGGTTGCGCAGCGACAGGGCGGCCATCGGGGGGAGGATCTGCTCCCACGCGCTGTAGCGCTGGCTCCAGAACGAGGTGCCCCACGCGGCGTTGAGGGCGGCGAGCGAGCCGTAGCGCGCCTCGAGCCACGCGCGGAACGCGACGGCGCTGGCGTCGCAGTAGCAGAGGGCGTTGTGGCATCCCAGTTCGTTCGAGACGTGCCACATGGCCAGGGCGGGGTGGTCGGCGTAGCGCTCGACGACGCGGCGGCTGAGTTCGGCGGCGTACCCGCGGAAGATCGGCGAGCTGGGGCAGTAGGCCTGGCGTCCGCCGGGGAAGCGGCGCGTGCCGTCCTCGGTGACGGGGAGGATCTCGGGATGCCGTGCCGTCACCCACGGCGCGGGCGAGGCCGTCGCCGTGCCGAGGTTGACCCGGATGCCGTGCGCGTGGGCGAGGTCCATGACCTCGTCGAGTTCGTCGAAGGTCCAGACACCGCGGTCGGGGTTGACCCACGACCACCCGAAGATGTTGACGGCGACCAGACCGACGCCGGCCTCGCGCATGAGGCGCATGTCCTCGTCCCAGACGTCGCGGTCCCACTGCTCGGGGTTGTAGTCGCACCCGAACACCAGACCCTCGCGGGTCAGCGAAGACAGCGGAGCGTCCTCTCGGGTCCGAGGGGCCAGATGGTCGACGGCAAGCATCCGGGGGTCGCTCCTTCGCGGGTTCTGTGAACGTGCACACATTCGCGATGACCGAAGCCGGTCAGGAATGTGTGAACGTGCACATACTGACACGGGACGACGCGGTCGTCAACTGCCGGCTTTCGCTAGGCTGACCCCATGACGCCTCCTCCGCCCGGGCGCCGGCGCAGCACCGTGCACGACGTGGCGAAGGCGGCCGGGGTCTCGCGAGGTACCGTCAGCCGTGTCCTCAACGGCGGATACGTTTCGGATCACGCGCGAGAGGCCATCCAGGCCGCGATCCGCGAGGTGGGCTACGTCCCCAACAACGCCGCGCGCACGCTCGTCCGCCAGCGCACGCAGGCGGTCGGCTTCATCGTCCACGAGCCCCACTCGCTGTTCCTCGAAGACCCCAACATCGGCGGCATCCTGCTGGGTGCCAACACCGCTCTGTCGCAGGCCGACTATCAGATGGTGTGTCTCGTGATCGACACCGATCGCGACACCGACCGCGTCGCGCGGTACCTGAGCGGCGGCTTCGTCGACGGCGCGGTCATCGTCTCGGCCCGTCAGCACGACCCCATCACCGATGTCGTCGAGCGCCTCGGCCTGCCCGTCGCCTACGTGGGCCACCCGCCGGGCATCAGCCGGCCCTGGGTCGGCATCGACAACCTCGGCGCCGCGCGGGCCATCACCGCGCGCGTGCGTTCCTCCGGGCGCCGGCGCATCGGCATGATCGCCGCCGCCCTCGATCGGGACTCGGGCAGCGACCGTCTCGCGGGGTTCCGCGAGGCTCTGGGGGACGACTTCGACGAGACGCTCGTCGAGTCCGTACCGCTCTACGCCTTTGCCGACGGAGAGGCGGGCATGCGGCGCCTGCTCGAGCGCGCCCCCGACATCGACGCGGTCTTCGGAGCCTCGGATGCCGTGGCCGCCGGAGCCGTCCAGGCGCTGCGGGCCGCCGGTCGCCGGGTCCCCGACGACGTCGGGGTCGTGGGGTTCGACGACAGCGCGTGGGCGCGGCGCACCGACCCGCCGTTGACGACGGTCGATCAGCCGGCCGAGGGGCTGGGCGCCGCGGCCGCCGAGGCCGTGCTGCTGCAGCTCTCGGGCGGGGTGGCGGATGCCGGAGGCATCCTGCTCGACGCGCCGATCGTCTGGCGCGCGTCGGTCTAGCCCCGCCCTCGCGCGCTCCGTCGGCGTCGCGTCGCGCGGGCGTCGGTCGCGGTTCTGGCGTTCGGGGCGCCGTTCTGCGTTCGGGGCGCGAGATTTCCGCCCCGAGCGCAAGAACCCGCCCCGAACCGGGGGCCCGGCGTCAGCGCGGCTCGTGCCATCCCCGTTCGAGGATGCGGAAGCCCGCTTCGATCGTGGCGGCGGCGTCGTCGTGCTCGAAGGCGAGCAGCTGCAGCTGCAGCACTGTTCGCGCGTACACCCGGGTCTCGGCATCCGGCTCGCTCTGCCCCGTCGTCTGGGCGATGGCCTCGGCCAGGGCGTCTTCGTGGCGCAGCCACATCCGCGACGCATAGTCGTGCAGGGCGGGGGTGTCCGCGATCAGCTGCATGAAGCGTCGCCTTTGCGCGCCCGCGGGATCGAAGGCGAGATCGAGGAGCTCGCGCCGGTAGAGGTCGCGCAGCGCGTCCGAGACCGAGGTGCCGGGGCCACGATCGCGCACGGCGGCGACGAGCATCTCGCGTTGGGCATCGTCCTCGTCGAAGACGAGGGCCTCTTTCTGAGGGAAGTGCGCGAAGACGGTCGTGGGCGACACGTCGGCGGCGTCGGCGATCTCTCGGATGCTGACCTCGTCGAATCCCCGCTCGATGAAGAGAAGGGTCGCGGCGTCCGAAATGGCCTTCCGCGTCGCGGCCTTCTTGCGCTCGCGGCGACCCACCTCTGCACTCATGGCGACAGTGTACCGGTCTCGCTCCGAAACTGTATTGACACCGAAACTGGTACGACTACAGTTACGGCATGACTTCACTTCAGCCCTCACGCGAGCGCGGCCGTCGCGCCTGGACCATGCTCGTCGTCATCACGACGCTCACCACCGCCGGCATGACCGTCGTGCTGCCGGTGCTCCCCTTCGTGGTGCTGCGCTACGTGGCGAACCCCGCCGACCTCGCCGTGTGGGTCGGCATCCTCGAGACCATCAACGCGCTGTGCGCCTTCCTGGTCGCCCCGTTCCTCGGCCGCATCTCCGACCGCTTCGGTCGTCGGCCGGTGATCATCGTCGCCGGCTTCGGCGCCGCCCTCGGCTTCCTGCTCTTCGGTGTCGGGGGTGCGATCTGGGTGCTGCTGCTCGGCCGCATCGTGCAGGGCGTCACCGCCGGCGACCTTCCCGCCCTCTTCGCCTACCTCGCCGACATCACCCCGCCCGACAAGCGCGCTCGCCGCTTCGGGGTGCTCGGCGCGACCGCCGGGGTCGGCACGATGGTCGGCCCCGCTCTCGGCGGCACCCTCGCCGCGATCGACGTCGACCTGCCCGTGTTCGTGACGGCCGGGCTCGCCCTGACGGTCGCGATCCTCAGCATCTTCCTGCTGCCCGAGAGCCTCGCCCCCGACAAGCGCATCGCCACCCTCGATCTGCGGGCGGTGCACCCGTTCGCGGTGTTCCGCGGTGTCTTCCGCCGGCCGGAGCTGCGCGGATTGATGATCGGGCTGATCCTCGTCGGGCTGCCGTTCGGCTTCTTCGTCAACAACTTCAGCGTGCTCGCGCTGGACGCGATCTCGTGGAGCCCGACCGCGATCGGCCTGCTCACCGCGTGCGTCGGCATCATCGACATCGCGATCCAGGGCGTGCTGCTCGGCCTCCTGCTACCGCGCATCGGCGAGCGGGGCGTCGTCGTCAGCGGCATCGTCACCCAGGCGATCGGGCTCGTCGCCCTCGCCGGGGTCGCGTCGCTGTTCGCCCAGCCGTGGCTGTTCGTCGTCGGTGCGCTGACGCTCGCGGCGGGCCAGGGCGCGGCCCAAGCCACGATGGACGGTTTGCTCTCCAACGCCGTCGCCGACGACGAGCAGGGCTGGATCGCCGGGGCCGCGCAGTCCCTCAACGCCGCCGTCGGCACCGTCGCGCCGCTGGTCGCGGGCCTGCTCTACGCCCACGTCGCGCACGCCGCTCCCTACGTGCTGGGTGCGGCGCTCATGGTCGCCGCCGCGGTGGTCATCGGCCGCGCGCGCTTCGCGAGCCCGTCACTCCGGTCGAAGGCCCCGGATGCCGCGGAGCCCGCCGTCTCGACGCCGTGAGGCCTCGCCGCAGGTCAGCGCAGGGCGATGCTCGCGGCGTCGCGGATGGTGCGAAGCGGCGAAGCTGCCACCCACACGACGGTGAGGGCCACCCCGACGCACCCCGCGGCGATTCCGGCCCGGGTGCCCAGGGCTTCGCCGGCGAGGCCGCCGAGGCCCGCCCCGATCGCGACGACGCCGTAGGAGATCCACCGCACGGTCGCGTTCACTCGTCCGAGCAGGTGGTCGGGCGTCCGCAGTTGCCGCAGGGTGAGAGCCACCACGCTCGAGAGCGACGTGCCCGCGCCGTTGATCGCGAAGACACCCACCAGGGCGGCGACGATCACGGGCGGCGACCACGCGGCATCCACGAACGGGATGACGCCGAGAACGAGGCTCTCGGCTCCGGCGCAGGCGATCAGCACCGGTCCGACGCCGAACCGCCGCATGCTCGCGGGGGCGGCCGCGGCGCCGACCACGGCTCCCACCGCGCCGAGACTGAAGACGAGACCGAGATGCCCCGCGGTCAGGCCGAGCTCGCGCACGGCGTGCACGAGCAGCAGCACGGTGATCCATTGAGCGAACAGGTTGTAGATCGCCGAGAAGCCCACGAGCGAGACCAGATAGCGATCGTGTCGGACGAAACGCAGTCCCTCGCGCAGCTCGACGAGGGCGCCGCGGCGCTCAGGAAGGGGGCCGGGCTCGGAGGAACGGATGCCGAGGAGCGCCACGGCCGACACGGCATAGGTCACGGCCTGGGAGAGGAGGGCCCACGGGGCCGTCAGGGTCTGCACGAGCCACCCGCCCAGGCCCGGTCCCCCGACCTGGGCGGCGGAGGCGGTGGCCTGCAACCGCCCATTGGCTCGCTCGAGGTCGTCTCGCGCGGCGACCGTGGGGAGGAACGATTGGTACGCCACCTCGAACGCGACAGTGAAGGCCCCGATGACGAAGATGAGCCCCAGCAGCACGGGGAGGGTCAGCGACCCGGCCGCAGCCACGGCGACGAGAACGACGATGAGGGCCGCGCGCGCGATGTCGGCGGCGACGAGGACGGGCCGCCGTCGGCGCCGGTCGACCAGGACGCCCAGGGGGAGCGCGAGCAGCAGGAACGGCAGCCAGCGGGCGACCCCGACGAGCCCGGCTTCCGCGGCCGTCGCGTGCAGGACCACCACGGCCAGCAGGGGGACGGCGAGATCACCGACCTGGCTGCCCACGGCCGAGGTCGTCTGCGCCACCCAGAACCGGTGGAAGTCGCGGCCCAGTCGATTTCTAACGGGTGTATCCGTCTTCACCCGTTTAACTTCTCGTCTGGAAACGTAACGCGTCAACACCTTTTCGCGCATTACGCTGTCGAGTATGGGCGCGACGACCTTTCCCCGCGTCGGGGGCCACCCGGCCTTCGACCTCGTCGACACGGTGCACTGGCGCCTCGACGACGCGCGCGCGATCGACACGCTGCCGGACGTCGAGGCGGTGCTCGAGTGGTGCGCCGAGATCGACCTGGTCGACTCCGACGCCCTCCGCGCTCTCGCGTCCGCCGCGCGCGAGACGGCGGCCGCGGAACACACCGCGATCCTCGCGCTCCGCGAAGCCGTCTACGAGGCCGTCTTCGAGGACTCTCCGGATGCCGTGGCCCTTATCGCCCGCGAGCACATCGACGCCCTCAGCCGTTCGCGCCTGCACCGTGACGGCGACCGGTGGCACTGGCATCCGCCCGCCGATCGAACCGGTCCGCGTGCGGCGATCGCCCTGCTCGCCCACGACCTGCTGACCTCGGATCTGCGCGCGGCGCGACAGTGCGGCGACGACGCGTGCGGCTGGGTGTACCTCGACACCTCTCCCCGGCGCAACCGCATCTGGTGCACCGCCGCGGGCTGCGGCAACCGCAACCGCGTCAAGCGCCACCACGCGCGAACACGCGCCTGACGCCGAACCGCCGTCAGGCCCGGTCGCCCCAGGGCATCGGGCGTTCGGGGTCACGCGAGCTGTCGTCGGGCAGGGGCGGAAGAGCCTCGCCGCCCGCGCGGATGCAGAGCCACCGCAGCTCGCCCTCCCCGTCCGGGGTCGCGCGCCACGTGCGCCAGACGTTCTGCCCGACCCGCACCACGCTGCCGGGGCCGACGTCGATCACGTCGTCGTCGAGACCCATCTGGCCGCGCCCCTCGAGGAAGACGTACAGCTCCTCGACCCGGGTGTGCCGGTGCCAGTAACCCGCCTCCTCTCCGGGGAGGAGCGCGTTCGCCGTCATCCCGATGAACTGCATGGTCAGCTCCTGGTCGACGACGCGTCGCCCGTCGCGGGAGCGGGCCGGGGCGAACCCGCCGAAGTGGTCGCGCCAGTCGTCCAGCCCGCCGATCTCGGTGATCTCGTAGTCGCTCATCGGTTCTCGCTCTCGTTCGCGGGGTCTGTCCGCTGCCAGCCGTCCGGGGTGCGGCGGTAGACGGTGCGCAGGTGCCGGCGGTCGGGGGAGCCCTGCCAGAACTCGACCCGGTCGGGGACGAGTCGCCAGAGCACCCACCCGCCCGGCGCGATCGAGTCGCGGGCGGCGGCGGACCGGGCGGCGAGGTCGGCGGCGCTCTCGTCGGCCGAGGCTTCGACCACCCGCCCGCGCACGCGCACAGCGCGCAGAACCGCGGGCCACCAGAAGTTCAGCGCTGCGGCGGGCTGTGCCGCGAGCTGCGCCCCCTTGGCGGAGGCGCGCGGGCCGGCGAAGGCCCACCCCTCCGGCCCGAGGTCTTTCAAGATGAGCGTGCGCGCATCCGGGATGCCGTCGGCATCGACCGTCGCGAGGGTCGCGCCGTGCGCTTCGACGACGCCGGCGTCCAGGGCCTGCCGGATCCACCGCTCGAACAGCGCCTCCGGTGCGTCGGGGAGCGGCGCGGCATCCCGTTCGGGGGGAGTCCCGTGAGCGAGGGGATCGACCGGAGCCACGCAGCCATCGTCATGCCCCCATCCTGCTCCTCCCTAGCCCGGACTCTCCCGTGCGAGGCGCCACGAACCGGCATTTCGGCGCTTCGGGGGCGACAGGAACCGGCGCCTCGCGCGCGGGCGTGGCCGCGCGGGCCCTGGGTCGGGCGCCGGGCGGGAGGGGCGCCACCAGAACAGGGGATGCCACGAGAACAGGCCGACCCGCGAGGGATCGGCCTGTTCTCGGCGCACGCGCCTGTTCCCGTGACGGGCTACTCCTCGAGCTGCCCCAACGACGGTTCGGCGACGAACCGCGCGACCGGCTCGACCGCGTGCTCCAGCTCGAGCACAACGATCTCGTTCGCGCCGGCGCGGGTGGCGGGGCCGGGCACGTAGAGCGTGTTCTGCGGCACGTTGTTCCAGTACCGGCCGAGGAAGAAGCCGTTGACGAACGCGTAGCCCTTGCCCCACGAGCGCGTGTCGAGGAACAGGTCCGCGGGGGCGTCGAGGTCGAAGGACCCGCGCAGGAGAGCGCGGCCGAACGCGCCGGTCCCGCTTCCCCTGGCGGCCTCGAGGGCGACGGGGGTCGCCGTCCATCCGGTCAGCGGCTCGCCGTTCAGCGTGACCGGACCGATGAGTCCCTTCGCCTCACCGAGACGGTCGGCGTAGTTCACCCGACCCTGGTCCTCGACCAGCACCGTCAGGCGCGCGCCCGCCGGGATGGTCAGAGCGCGCTCGTGCAGCGTCCGCGACAGGCGGCCGACGGGCGTGCCGTCGACGTGCACCCACGCCAGGTCGCGGATCTCGTCGAACACGAGGGCCGCGGGCCCGGTGAAAGCGGGCAGCGCGACGTCGTAGCGCACGAGCGGGCCGAGGTGCGCGAGCTGCTCGAAGCTCGGCGGGTCGTCGGCCATCGCCGTCGGGGCGGCGCCCGGCATCCAATCCCCCTCGCCCGACAGGGCGACCTCGAGGACGGGGGCCTCGGGTCGAGGACCGGGTACGTCCGAGGGCACGGGCGCGTACTTGGCGATGACCTCGCGGAAGGCGTGGAACTTCGCCGTCGGGTGGCCGGACTCGTCGATCGGGGCGTCGTAGTCGTACGAGGTGACGATGGGGTCGAACCGGCCCTTGTCGTTCGCGCCGTTCGTGGTGCCGAAGTTCGTCCCGCCATGCACCATGTAGATGTTCACCGAGGCGCCGGCCGCGAGCAGCACATCCAGATCGTGGGCGGATGCCGCGGGGTCGGTCGTGTGGTGGATGCTGCCCCACCAGTCGAACCAGCCGTCCCAGAACTCGCTGCACATGAGCGGTCCCGTGGGCTGGTGCTGGCGGAGGGTCTCGAGGCGCTCGGCGGAGCGTGAGCCGAACGAGCCGGTCAGGTGCAGCTCGGGCAGGCTCCCCGCCTCGAGCATCCACGGCATGGGCTGGTCGACGGTGGTCAGCGGCACGGTGATTCCGGCGTCCCTCGTCACGCGCACGAGTTCGCGCAGGTAGTCCTTGTCCGAGCCGTAGGCGCCGTACTCGTTCTCGGTCTGCACGAGCACGACGTTGCCGCCGCGGTCGATCTGACGGGGAGCGACGATCTCGTACACGCGCCGCAGATACTCCGACACCGCCTCCATGAACCTCGGTTCGAAGCGACGGATGCCGATCCCCGGCGTCGACGTCAGCCATACCGGCAGCCCGCCGTTGTGCCACTCCGCGCAGATGTACGGCCCCGGGCGCACGATCGCGTGCAGTCCCTCGGCGGCGATCAGGTCGAGGAAGCGGCCCAGGTCGTTCCAGCCCGTGGCATCCCACTCCCCGCGGACGGGCTCGTGCGCGTTCCACGCCACGTAGGTCTCGATGGTGTTCAGGCCCATCGCCTTGGCGGTGCGGATGCGGTCCGCCCAGTGCTCGGGGTGGATGCGGAAGTAGTGCAGCGTTCCCGAGATGACCTGGTGGGGTCGTCCGTCGAGCAGGAAGTCGGTCTCGCCGAGGGAGAAGGTCGTCACGATGTCTTTCGGTATCAGTCGGTCAGGCGCGCGGTCAGGCGCACCCAGGCGAGGGCGGGGAGGGTGAAGCGCAGGATGCCGTCGGCTCCCGCCTCGACCGGCAGCGCGGTCGGGGCGACGGGTTCGGCGTCGGCGGAGTTGGTGGTGTGACGGTCGCCGCCGTCCGGAACCGTGACGACCACGGCCTCGACGTCGGTCACGCGCCCCAGATCGAGCTCGACGGCCGTGGACGACACGAGGTCGCGGTGAGCCAGGAACACCGCGACGGTGTCGCCGTCCACGGTGGCGACGGCGTCGACGGCATCCACCGTTCCGTGGCGGGCGGTGTCGATGCGGGCGCCGTCGACGCGGGGGAGGACGACGTGCCCGGTCGCGGCCTTCGCGGTGAGTGCGAAGGGGTGGAAGGTGCTCTGCCGCCACGCCGGACCGCCGTCGGGCTCGGTGCGGATGGGGGCGATGACGTTGACCAGCTGCGCGAGGTTGGCCATCGACACCCGGTCGGAGCGGCGGATGAGGGTGATCAGCAGGGAGCCGACGACGACGGCGTCTGTGACGGTGTAGTCGTCCTCGATCAGGCGCGGCGCGATCGGCCAGTCGCCGGTGAAGACGCGGGGCTTGTCGACCTCGTTCCAGCGGGTCTGGTTCCAGACGTTCCACTCGTCGACGCTGATGCCGATGAGACCCCCGTCGGGGGCGGTGGCGCCGGTGGCGTCGATGATGTCGACGACGTCGCCGATGTAACGGTCGAGGGCGGCGCCGCTGGCGAGGAAGCTCGCCGGATCGGCGGGGTCCTCCTCGTAATACGCGTGCACCGAGATGTGGTCGATCAGGCCCGCGGTGTGGCGCAGCACCGTGCGCTCCCACTCGCCGAAGGTGGGCATCTCGTGGTTGGAGCTGCCGGCGGCGACCAGCTCGACGTCGGGGTCGATGAAGCGCATCATGCGCGCGGTCTCGGCCGCGAGGCGGCCGTACTCGTCGGCGGTCTTGTGCCCGATCTGCCACGGGCCGTCCATCTCGTTGCCCAGGCACCACAGGCGGATGCCGAAGGGCTCGTCGCGCCCGTTGTCGCGACGGCGCTCGCTCAGGGCGGTGCCCGAGGGGTGGTTGGCGTACTCGAGCAGGTCGGCGGCCTCGGCGACGCCGCGCGTGCCGAGGTTGACCGCCTCCATGATCTCCAGGCCCGCGGCATCCGCCCATTCGGCGAACTCGTGCAGCCCCACCTGGTTGGTCTCGGTGCTGTGCCACGCGGCATCCAGCCTGACCGGACGCGCCTCGCGCGCCCCCACGCCGTCCTCCCACCGGTACCCCGAGACGAAGTTGCCGCCGGGGTAGCGCACCACCGTCGCCCCCAGCTCGCGCACCAGCGCGAGCACGTCGGCGCGGAAGCCCGCCGCGTCCGCCGTGCCGTGCCCGGGGGAATGGATGCCGTCGTACACGCAGCGGCCCATGTGCTCCACGAACGAGCCGAACAGGCGGCGCGGAACCGGGGCACCGGTCGCGGTGCGATCGACGACGATGCGGGTGGGGGAGGTCATTCG
>NZ_QAJB01000153.1:0-5368 GCF_003061325.1 Microbacterium sp. HMWF026 | reverse complement strand
ACACCGACGCGCTCCTGCAGGAGTACATGGACGCGCACCCGAACGTGAAGATCGTCCACAACAAGGCCGCGACCAGCAACGAGGCCCGCGAGAACTACTTCCAGAAGCTCGGCAAGACGGGCCTCGCCGACATCGAGGCCATCGAGGTCGACTGGCTGCCCGAGGTCATGGAGTACGCCGACCTGCTGGCCCCCGTGCCCGACGACCTCAAGAGCCGCTGGCTCGACTACAAGGTCGAGGCCGCGACCAGCCCCGAGGGGCAGCTCGTCGGCTACGGCACCGACATCGGCCCCGAGGGCGTCTGCTACCGCTCCGACCTGTTCGCCGCGGCCGGCCTGCCCACCGACCGGGCCGAGGTCGCGAAGCTGCTCGAGGGCGACTGGTCGACGTACTTCTCGGTCGGCGACACCTACGTCGCCGCGACCGGCAAGGCGTTCTTCGACTCCGCCGGCGGTACCTACCAGGGCGCGATCAACCAGGTCGAGGCGGCCTACGAGAACCCCGACGACGGGTCCATCACCGCGACCGGCAACGCCGAGGTCAAGGACATCTACGACGAGGTGCTCGAAGCCAGCGCCACGCAGTCCGCGCACCTCGGTCAGTGGTCCGACGACTGGTTCGCCGGACTGTCGAACGGCGCCTTCGCCACCATGCTCTGCCCCGGCTGGATGCTGGGCGTGATCGAGGGCAACGCGCCCGAGGTCACCGGCTGGGACATCGCCAACGTCTTCCCCGGCGGGGCGGGCAACTGGGGCGGTTCGTACCTGACCGTCCCCGCCAACGGCGAGAACGTCGAGGCCGCGCAGGAGCTGGCCGACTGGCTGACCGACCCCGAGACGCAGGTCAAGGCGTTCGAGAACGCCGGGACGTTCCCGAGCCAGACCGACGCCCTCAGCGCCGCGGCCCTGACCGGCAGCACGAACGCGTACTTCAACGACGCCCCCGTCGGCGAGATGCTCTCCGAGCGTGCGCAGGCCGTGAAGGTCTCGCCCTACAAGGGCCAGTTCTACTTCCAGATCAACGACGCCATGCAGAAGGCCCTGACCCGTGTCGAGGACGGCACGCAGAGCGCGGCCGACTCGTGGAAGCAGTGGGCGACCGAGGTCGACGCCCTGTCCTGACCGTGCGAACGGATGCCGGGGGTCGCGGCCTCGCGCCCCTGGCATCCATCGCCCGTCCCCTCCTCGTGCGAGGGGTCGAGAACTGTCGTCGCCGAAGCACCGTCGCCGGCGACCGGTTCCGACCTCTCGCGCGGCAGAAACGGAGCTCACGCCATGACAAGCACGATCGAGCGACCCGCACCGGTCGCAGCGCCCCCGGCCCGCGAACCCCGACGGCTCGGCTTCGGCCGGAGCCGGCGCAGCGCGTGGGACCTGAAGCTCTCGCCCTACCTCTACATCTCGCCGTTCTTCATCCTGTTCGCGATCACGGGGCTCTTCCCCATCGCGTACACCGCGGTGATCTCGTTCATGGACTGGGACCTGGTCCGTAACTCCGGCGAGTTCATCGGCTTCGACCAGTACGCGTGGGTGCTCTCGCAGCCCAAGTTCTGGATCGCCCTGCGCAACACCTTCAGCATCTTCCTGCTCTCGAGCGTCCCGCAGCTGATCCTCGCGATCTTCATCGCCGCGATGCTCGATCAGAACATCCGCGCCAAGACCTTCTGGCGCATGAGCGTGCTGATCCCGTACGTGATGGCCCCCGTGGCCGTCGCCCTGATCTTCAGCAACATGTTCGGCGACCAGTACGGCGTCGTGAACACCACGCTGCAGAACCTCGGGCTGCCCGCGGTGCCGTGGCACTCCGACGCCTTCGCCAGCCACATCGCCATCGCCACGATGGTCAACTTCCGCTGGACGGGCTACAACACCCTCATCCTCCTCGCCGCGATGCAGGCCATCCCGCGCGAGTATTACGAAGCTGCCACCGTCGACGGGGCCGGCAAGATCCGCCAGTTCTTCTCGATCACCCTGCCGAGCCTCAAGCCGACGCTGATCTTCGTCATCATCACCGCCACCATCGGCGGCCTGCAGATCTTCGACGAGCCGCGCATGTACGACCAGTACGGCACGGGTGGCGCCGACAACCAGTGGCTGACCGTCACGCTCTGGCTCTACAACGTCGGATGGGGCGAGTGGAACTTCGGCCGGGCCGCCGCGCTCGCGTGGATCCTGTTCCTCATCATCCTGGCCATCGGGGCGATCAACATGGTGGTCACCCGCTCGCTCGTCCGCGACGACGGCACGCGCGATCCCCGCACCCGTCGCGAGCGCCGCGCTCAGGCGCGGGCGGCGCGGGAACGACTGCGGACGGATGCCACGGCCTCCGCCCGTGACCGACACGACACCCTGAGGGCCGCCGCCGCACGCGCGACCGCCGCCGGAGAGGAGACGACGCGATGACCGCCGTCAACGCCGCCCCCATCCCTCTCGCGGATGGAGGTACCCCGGCCGGACCGCGCCGTCGCCGCCCGCGTCCCGTGCGCGGATCGCGCCCTGGCTGGATCGTGTACGCCAGCCTCGGCGCCGTGCTGCTGGCCAGCGTGTTCCCGTTCTACTGGTCGCTGCTGATCGGCTCGGGCGACTCCTCCACGATCCGCGACGCCAACCGCTCGTGGATCCCCGGCGGTAATTTCTTCGCCAACGCCGCCGCCGTGATCGGCGACCCCGCGGTCAACTTCTGGCCCGCGCTGCTCAACTCGATCATCAGCTCGGGGCTGATCGCGGCATCCGTCGTCTTCTTCTCGACCCTCGCGGGCTGGGCGTTCGCGAAGCTGCGGTTCCGCGGCGGTCCGTGGCTGCTGGTCTTCGTCGTGGGCACGATGGCCGTGCCGATGCAGCTGGGCGTGGTGCCCCTGTACATCCTGTTCAGCGAGCTGGGCTGGACCGGTCAGCTGGGCGCCATCATCATCCCCGCTCTCACCAGCGCGTTCGGGGTGTTCTGGATGACGCAGTACCTGCGTCAGTCGGTTCCCGACGAGCTGATCGAGGCCGCGCGGGTCGACGGGGCGAGCTCGTTCCGCACCTTCCTCACCGTGGGGGTGCCCGCCGCCCGGCCCGCCGCGGCCATGCTGGGCCTGTTCACCTTCGTCAGCGCGTGGAACAACTTCTTCTGGCCGTTCATCGTGCTCGACCGCCAGAACCCGACGCTGCCGGTGGCCCTGTCGCTGCTGCAGTCCAACTACTTCGTCGACTACTCGATCGTCCTCGCGGGCGTGCTGCTGTCGACGATTCCGCTGCTGCTGCTGTTCGTCTTCGCGGGCAAGCAGCTGGTCAGTGGCATCATGCAAGGGGCGGTCAAGGGATGACCCTCGCGCCCACGGAAGGAACCCGATCCATGTCCACCACCCGCTCGTTCCCCGACGGCTTCCTCTTCGGCGCCGCGACCGCGGCCTACCAGATCGAGGGGGCCGCCTTCGAAGACGGTCGCACCGCCTCGATCTGGGACGCGTTCAGCCGCGTGCCCGACGCCGTCATCAACGCCGACAACGGCGATGTCGCCTGCGACCACTACCACCGCTACGCCGGCGACGTGCAGCTGATGAAGCGCCTGGGGCTGCAGACCTACCGCTTCTCGACGTCGTGGTCGCGCGTGCGCCCCGACGGCGGCGCGCTCAACCCGAAGGGCGTGGACTTCTACAAGCGTCTCGTCGACGAGCTGCTGGATGCCGGCATCCTGCCCTGGCTGACGCTGTACCACTGGGACCTGCCGCAGGCGCTGCAGGACCGCGGCGGGTGGACCGTGCGCGAGACGAGCGACCTCTTCACCGAGTACGCGCTCGACATGCACGACGCGCTCGGCGACCGCGTCGACGTGTGGACCACGCTGAACGAGCCGTGGTGCTCGTCGTTCCTCAGCTACACGGCGGGCGCTCACGCCCCCGGGCACTACTCGCAGGCCGAGGGCATGCTCGCCGCGCACCACCTGCTGCTCGGGCACGGCCAGGCCGTGCGCGAGCTGCGCGCGCGCGACAGCTCGCTCAACCTGGGCCTGACCCTGAACCTCACGGTGGCGGATGCCGTCGACCCGGCGAACCCGGCCGACAGCGACGCCGCGCGCCGCATCGACGGCCAGTTCAACAGGTGGTTCCTCGACCCGGTGTTCCGCGGGTCGTACCCGGCCGACATCGTCGAGGACTTCCGCTCCGCCGACGCCGAGGCGGTGGACCGCTGGCACGAGGCCGTGCGTCCCGGCGACCTCGAGGTCATCTCGACGCCCATCGACTCGCTGGGCGTGAACTACTACCACGGTGAGCTCGTCGGCGGGACGGCGCCCGACGTCGACCCGCCGGCGGGCGACGCGCCCACCACGCGGCCGATCGGCAAGCCCTTCCCCGCGCACGAGAACCTCTACTGGCACGACCGCGGACTCTCGCGCACCAACATGGGCTGGGAGGTGCAGCCCGAGGGACTCACGCGCCTGCTGCGGCGGGTGAGCGAGGAGTACTCCGCCGAGGCGGGGGTGGCGCTGTACGTCACCGAGAACGGGGCCTCGTACGACGACGAGGTGGTCGTCGAGGACGGCGAGACCCGCGTCCACGACGAGGATCGCGTGGAGTTCGTCGAGGCGCACCTGGGCGCGGTGCTGGATGCCGTCGACCACGGCGTCGACGTGCGCGGCTACTTCTACTGGTCGCTCATGGACAACTTCGAGTGGGCCTGGGGATACGCCAAGCGCTTCGGCATCGTCTACGTCGACTACGCCACGCAGGAGCGGACCCTGAAGGACTCGGGCCGGCAGTACGCTCGCATCATCGCCGAGCGTGCGCTGACCGTCGTTCCCACGGTCTAGGCCCTCGGCGTCGGGCCCGAGGAGGCAGTGATGGAGCTCGCACCCGCGCGCGGAACCACCACGATCGAAGAGGTCGCCGCCCGGGCCGGTGTCTCGCGCTCGACGGTGTCACGCGTCGTGAACGGGTCCACCGCCGTCTCCCCGTCCGCCCTCGAGGCCGTGCGCCGCGCGATCGACGAACTGCAGTACGTCCCCAATCGCGCGGCGCGCTCCCTGGCGAGCCGGCAGACGCGGGCGATCGCCCTGGTGATCCCGGAGCAGACCGACCGGTTCTTCGGCGACCCGTTCTTCGCCTCGATCGTCGCGGGTATCAGCGAGGTGGTCGGCGAGTCCGACTACATCATGAACATGCTGATCGCGAGCGACGACGCCAGCGCGAAAGCGCTCGCGTACCTGCGGGGCGGCAGTGTGGACGGCGCGATCGTGGCGTCGCACCACACCAGCGACACCTTCCTCGACCGCGTCGCCGACGTGGTGCCCGTCGTGTACGGCGGGCGCCCCAACCGCGTGCGCGCCGACGACTACTACGTCGACGTCGACAACGTCGAGGGCGGACGTACCGCCACCGCCTATCTGC
>NZ_QAJB01000152.1:0-5143 GCF_003061325.1 Microbacterium sp. HMWF026 | reverse complement strand
ACCGTCGGCGTCTCGCCGGACGTCGTGGAAGGGTCGCTCGCGTCCTTCGGCCGGCGGCGCAAGCGCGACAGCGTGCCGGCGGCGATCGCCATCGCGGACGTCGTCGGGGCCGTCCTGCGGCGGGACGAACCGCTGGCGGGCTGCCCGCCCGCGTCGAGCAGGGGGTCGAGCGTGATCATCGGCAGGACCGTCTCGCTGCGCGACGTGGTGTCGTCGACGGTCACCTCGCGCTGGGGGGAGGTCACGCGCAGGTCGAGGGCGGCATCGCGGGCGATCGGGCGCAGATCGAGCTCGGTGATCGATACGTCGCGGCGCTCGTCGAGGCGCGCGAGGGCGAGCAGATCCTCGACCAGGGCGCCCATGCGGATCGCCTCTTTCTCGATGCGCTCCATCGACTGCGCGACGTCCTCGTCGGAGCGGATCGCGCCCATCCGGTAGAGCTCGGCGTAGCCGCGCATGGTCACGAGGGGCGTGCGCAGCTCGTGACTCGCGTCGCCGATGAACCGGCGCATCTGGCGCACCGTGGCATCCCGTTGCCCGAGGGCGCCGTCGATGCGGGCGAGCATCGCGTTGATGGCGGTCTTGAGTCGGCCCACCTCGGTGTCGGGCACGATGTCGGTCAGGCGCTGGCTGAAGTCGCCGGCGGCGATGTCCATCGCGGTCGTCTCGACCTGCCGCAGGTTGCGGAACGCCAGCGTCACCAGCCACCGGGTCAACAGCGCGGTCGCGATGAGGATGAGCAGGGCGACGAAGGCGTAGATGCCCACGTAGGCGGCGACGATGCGGTCGGTCGGTGCCAGGGGCTGGACGACCATCTGCGTGTAGACGCCGGGGTTGCCCGGCACCTGCAGCACACCGACCCGCGCGAGGAAGTGCTGGCCGGACTCGGGATCCTCGAGGTCGATGCGGCGGTCGATCTGCCCGTAGGTCTGCTCGACGGTGAACGTCGAAGGCAGGTCGGGCAGGGCCTTGGATGCCGTGCCGTTGTAGAACGCCTCGCGGCGGCCATCCGGACCGTACACGACGACCATCGACCCGATCTGTGGCGCGTTGTCGACCTGCGAGAAGACGATGTCACCGTCGACCGGCGTAGTCGTGAAGATGCTGTTGGCGATGCTGCCCGCCGCCTGCTGCGCCAGCTGCTCGTCGAGGTTGTTGACCAGCGTCGTGCGCAGGAACACCATGGTCCCGACGCCCGCGGTGAATAACCCGATCGCGAGCAGCGCGACGGTCACGCCGGTGACCTTGGTGCGCAGGCTCAGCCCGCGCCACCAGCGGGTCAGGGCATCGTCGGAGGGCGACAGGAGAGACCTCCGCTCAGACCGTCTTGCCCGACTTCAGCATGTAGCCGAAGCCGCGCTTGGTCTGGATGAGCGGCTCGGAGGAGTGCGGATCGATCTTGCGGCGCAGGTACGAGATATAGCTCTCGACGATGCCGGCGTCGCCGTTGAAGTCGTACTCCCACACGTGGTCGAGGATCTGCGCCTTCGACAGCACGCGGTTGGGGTTGAGCATGAGGTACCGCAGCAGCTTGAACTCGGTCGGGCTCAGGTCGATCGAGACGTCGCCGACGCTCACGTCGTGCGTGTCCTGGTCCATCGTCAGCTCGCCCGTGCGGATGATGGACTCCTCGTCGGCCTGCATGGTGCGGCGCAGGATCGCCTGGATGCGGGCGACGATCTCGTCGAGGCTGAAGGGCTTGGTGACGTAGTCGTCGCCACCGGCGTTGAGGCCCTCGATCTTGTCCTCGGTCTCGTCCTTCGCGGTGAGGAAGAGGATGGGGGCGGTGTAGCCGGCGCCGCGGAGCCGCTTGGTGACGCTGAAGCCGTTCATGTCGGGCAGCATCACATCGAGCACGATGAGGTCGGGTTCCTCTTCGAGCACGGCCGAGATGGTCTGCGCGCCGTTGGCCACGGCTCGCACCTGGAAACCGGCGAAGCGCAGGCTCGTGATGAGCAGGTCGCGGATGTTCGGTTCGTCGTCCACGACGAGGATGCGAGGAGCTGTCATGCCCTCATTATCGTGATCGCACCCAGCAAACCGCTGGATATGGAACGGAAAGCCGCCGCCTGGTATGGGTCAGGCGGCCGCGGCGTCGATCCCGTCGGCATCCAGGATCGTGTAGGCGTACCCCTGCTCGGCGAGGAATCGCTGGCGGTTCTGCGCGAAATCCTGGTCGACGGTGTCGCGGGCGATGAGCGTGTAGAAGCTCGCCGTGTGGTTCGACTGCTTCGGACGCAGCAGGCGCCCGAGGCGCTGGGCCTCTTCTTGCCGCGAGCCGAACGAGCCCGACACCTGGATGGCGACCGAGGCCTCGGGCAGGTCGACCGAGAAGTTCGCCACCTTCGACACCACGAGCAGCGGGATGCTGCCGTCGCGGAAGCCCTGGAACAGCTCCTCGCGCTCGGGGATTGGCGTGGCACCGGTGATCTGCGGGGCTCCGAGCGCCTGGGCGAGCTCGTCGATCTGGTCGAGGTACTGCCCGATGACGAGGACGCGTTCTCCGGGATGCCGCTGCACCAGCCGTCGGGTGACGTCGATCTTGGCGGGGGCCGTCGCCGCGAGGCGGTAGCGGTCCTCGTCCGCCGCCGCCGCGTACTCGAGACGCTCGTGGGCGGGCAGGTCGATGCGCACCTCGTAGCAGGCGGCCGGCGAGATGAAGCCCTGCGCCTCGATCTCCTTCCACGGCGCGTCGAAGCGCTTGGGACCGATCAGGCTGAAGACGTCGCCCTCGCGGCCGTCCTCGCGCACGAGCGTCGCGGTCAGGCCCAGGCGACGTCGTGCCTGCAGGTCGGCGGTGAGCTTGAACACCGGGGCGGGGAGCAGGTGCACCTCGTCGTAGAGCACCAGGCCCCAGTCGAGCGCGTCGAGCAGGGCGAGGTGGGCGTACTTGCCCCCGCGCTTGGCGGTGAGGATCTGGTACGTGGCGATCGTGACCGGCTTGATCTCTTTGACCTGGCCGGAGTACTCGCCGATCTCTTCGGGAGTGAGCGTGGTGCGGCGCAGCAGCTCGTCGCGCCACTGACGGGCGCTGACGGTGTTGGTCACCAGGATGAGCGTCGTCGTGCGGGTGTCGGCCATCGCGCCGGCGCCCACGAGGGTCTTGCCCGCGCCGCACGGCAGGACCACCACGCCGGAGCCGCCCTCGGAGAACGAGTCGACCGCCTGCCGCTGGTACGGCCGCAGGCTCCATCCGTCCTCGGCGAGGTCGATCGGATGCGGGGTTCCGGGGGTGTACCCGGCGAGGTCTTCGGCGGGCCAGCCGATCTTCAGCAGCTCCTGCTTGATGTGGCCGCGCGCCCAGGCGTCGATGACGTAGCTGTCGGGGGTCGGGTGCCCGATCAGCAGGGGAGCGATGCGCTTGTTGCGCGACACCTCGCCGAGCACGGCGGCATCCGTCGATCGCAGGACCAGGACGCCCTCGTCGTCGCGCTCGATCACGAGGCGGCCGTAGCGGTTCACGCTCTCGCGGATGTCGGTGCTGACGGATGCCGGGACGGGGAAGCGCGACCACTTGTCGAGCGTCTCGAGCATGGCGTCGGCGTCGTGCCCGGCCGCGCGGGCGTTCCACAGACCCAGGCGGGTGATGCGGTACGTGTGGATGTGCTCGGGTGCGCGCTCGAGCTCGGCGAAGACCGCGAGCTCGTGCCGCGCCGTCTCTGCCTGGGGGTGCGCGACCTCGAGGAGGACGGTGCGGTCGCTCTGCACGATGAGGGGGCCGTCAGCCATAAGGTACGAGTTTACCGGGGTCGGGCAGCGCTCGGCTCCCGGGTGCGCGCACCCCTGCCGCGCGGGTCAGTCGACCAGGGCGACGCCGTCGATGTGCGACAGCGGCAGGGTGCGTTCGACGTCCGCGCCGCGATCGCGTCCGCGCAGACGGCCGCCCCCGAGGCCGGTCGCTTCGAGACGGAAGACACGGGCCGACCCGTCGGGCAGGCGCACCGTGACGTCGACGACGGCTCGGGCGCGTACCGCCTGGTCGAGCTCGCGCTCGAGCCACGCGGCATCCGAGTCCTCCGCTCCGGCGCGCAGACGTTGCAGAAGAGGACCGTACGTGTCGACGGGGTCGGCGCTCGGGGCTGCGTCGGATGCGAGCTTCGCGCGCTCGAGCGCACGCGGGTTGCCCTCGGCATCGACCGCGACGGCGGGATAGTGGGCGTCGGTGAGAGCCCAGAACACGACGTCCGCCGAGACGTGCGAGATCAATTCGTCGTCATCGGTGCGGTTCAGGGCGATCGAGCGCAGCGATTGGTCGACCTCCATCGAGCGCAGCAGGGTCTCGTCGTCGGTGCGCACCCGCGTCAGCTGCGTCTCGGGCTCGGTCGCCACGCGCACCCGACCGTGCTCGGCGGACGTCCGCTCGATCACGTAGGCGAGGGGCTGAGGAAGACCGGTCAGCGAGATCGAGGTGAGGAACTCGCGCAGGGACTCCGCCGTCTCGCCGGCGGTGATGGCCGCCCCGATGGTCGCGGCGCTGAAGCGGTAGCTGGACGCCTGGGCGCGGGACTCGCGCGCCGCCATCGTGCGCAGGCGCACGTCGAGGTGCGGCGCGAGCGGCCCCGGTGCGATCGCGGTGAGATCGTTCTGCAGGTAGACGCGGTCGACCTCGGGCGGCAGCAGTTCGCGCAGGGCCGAGGTGTCGATCTCGCCCCCGTGCGACAGGGGCTCGGCCCACGGCGTGACGTGGCCCGCGGCATCCAGGAGTCCCCAGCGGACGAGCCGGCGGATCCAGAGGGTCGCACGATCGGCCGCGTCGGGGTCGAACGGCGTCGCCTGCGCCCACTGCTCGGTCGGGATCCAGCCGCCGTCGGCGTCGCGATACGCGCCGGGCAGGGCGTCGCGCAGCGCGCCGGCGGTGCGGGACCAGCGCTCGAGAGTCGGAAGACGCAGCCATTCGCGACCCGCGGACGACACCAGCCAGGCGCGGTCGTTCGCCCCCAGCAGGCCCACGTCGGCGGCGAGTCCCACGAGCAGGTCGGCTTCGGCGGGCGTCGACACCGCTCCCGCGTCGACGAGCCGCCGACGCTCGGCGGCGCCCAGGGATCCGGTGCCGATGCGACCGAGGGGTGCTTCGAGCGTCTGCAGGAGAATGTCGGCGACGCACGCCGCGTTGGTGAACGCCGCCTCGGAGGCGGCGTTCACC
>NZ_QAJB01000151.1:0-3761 GCF_003061325.1 Microbacterium sp. HMWF026 | reverse complement strand
TGTCAGGCGGGCTCCTGTCCCGGTGATACGGCGGATCCGGCCGGCTCGCCGGACTGTCGCTCCACGTCGAGCGCCTGCTGCAGAAGGACCACAGCGGCGACTTGATCCACAATGCTACGAGAATCCCGCTGGGAACGTCCCGCCTGCCGCAGCACCCCGTGCGCCGACACGGTGCTCAGACGCTCGTCGACGAGCCGGACGGGCATCGGCAGCGCGGCGGCGAGGGCCGCCGCGAAACCGCGCGCATCGGTGGTCGACGGGGTGTCCTCGCCGCGCAGGTTGAGAGGCAGCCCGACGAGCACCTCGAACGCCTCGTACTCGGCGGCCAGGGCCGCGATCCGGCGCACCGGCTCGCCCTTGCGCGGAACCGTCTCGACGGGAACGGCCAGCAGTCCGTCGGGATCGGAGCGCGCGACGCCCACGCGGGCGCGCCCCACGTCGATCCCGAGACGGATGCCGCGCCGGAACCCCGTCACGCGGTGGTCGTCCGGACGTCGGCGACGATACCCTCCAGCGCCTGCGGCAGGGCAGCGGCATCCGTGCCCCCGCCCTGGGCCACGTCGGGGCGTCCGCCGCCGCCGCCGCCGAGTACGCCCGCGGCGGCCTTGGCGAGGGCTTCCGCGGTCAGACCCCGCTCGCGGGCGGCGTCGTTGGCGACCACCACGACGGTCGCGCGTCCGCCGGTGACGGCGGCGAGGGCGACCACGGCCGCCTCGCTGCCCAGACGGTCGCGCACCTGCAAAGCGAGCGAACGCAGGTCATCGGCCGACGCGCCCTCGCCCAGGCTCTGCGCCACGACGCGGACGGTGCCGACCGACACGGCCGACTCCACCAGCTGCGGCAGACGGCCGGTCAGGGCCTGCGCCTCGAAGGCGGCGATCTTCTTCTCGGCGGCCTTCAGGCTGGCCGCGAGCTCGGCGATGCGGGTGGGCAGCTGCTCGCGCGGGGTCTTCAACGACGTCGACAGCTGCGACACGATCGCACGCTCGGCGGCGAGGTCGCGGAAGGCGTCCAGGCCCACGAGCGCCTCGACGCGGCGGTTCGACGCGCCGACGGACTGCTCGCCGACGAGGTTGACCAGGCCGATCTCGGCGCTGCGCGCGACGTGCGTGCCGCCGCAGAGCTCGCGCGACCAGGGGCCGCCGATGTCGACCATGCGCACCGTGTCGCCGTACTTCTCGCCGAACAGCGCCATCGCCCCGGCCGCTTTCGCCTCGTCGAGCGACATCACGCGCGTGGTGACCTCGAGGTTGTCGCGGACGGCGTTGTTGGCGATGTCCTCGATCTCGGTGCGGGTCTCGGGCGAGAGCGCCGATCCCCAGCTGAAGTCGAAGCGCATGTAGCCGGCGCGGTTGAGCGAGCCGGTCTGGGTCGCCGTCTTGCCGAGGGTGTCGCGGATCGCCGCGTGCACGAGGTGCGTGGCGGTGTGCGCCTGCTGCGCGGCGTGGCGGTTGAGCGCATCGACGACGGTGGTCGCGGGAGCGCCCACCGACACCTCGCCGGTGGTCACCTCGACCGTGTGGCTGACGAGCCCGGGGACCGGTCGCTGCACGTCGAGCACCTCGAGCTCGTACCCGGGCCCGACGATCACGCCCTTGTCGGCCACCTGGCCGCCCGACTCCGCGTACAGCGCGGTCTCGGCCAGGATGACCTCGGCGATCTGCCCCTCCGAGGCGCGGTCGGTGCCGCTGCCCTGGACCAGGATGCCGAGCACCCGCGACGCGGTCTGCATCTCGGTGTAGCCGGTGAACACCGTCTCTCCGAGCGCGCGGAACTCGCGGTAGGCGCTCTGGTCGGCGATCGCGCCCTTGCGGGCGCGGGCGTCGGCCTTGGCGCGGGTGCGCTGCTCCTGCATCAGGGTGTCGAAGGCGGCGCGGTCGACGCTCAGACCGGCCTCTTCGGCGATCTCGAGGGTGAGGTCGATCGGGAAGCCGTAGGTGTCGTGCAGCAGGAACGCCTCCGACCCCGACAGGGTCGTGCCGCCGCCGTTCTTCGCCTCGACGACCGACTGGTCGAGGATCGCGGAACCGGCCGCGAGCGTGCGCAGGAACGTCTGCTCCTCGGCGATCGCGTACGCCGAGAGGCGGGCGTAATCGGCCTCGACCTCGGGGTAGGACTCCTTCATCGCGTCGCGCGAGGCGGCGAACAGCTCGGGGAAGGTCGCGCCCTCGACGCCGAGCAGGCGCATCGAGCGGATCGCGCGGCGCATGATGCGGCGCAGGATGTAGCCGCGGCCCTCGTTCGAAGGGGTGACGCCGTCGGCGAGCAGCATGAGCGAGGAGCGCACGTGGTCGGCGACGATGCGCAGGCGCACGTCGTCATCGTGCGACTCGCTGCCGTACGCCTTGCCGGCCAGCTTCGCCGCGAGGTCGAGCACGGGGCGCACCTGGTCGGTCTCGTACATGTTGTCGACGCCCTGCTTGATGAACGCGATGCGCTCCAGGCCCATGCCGGTGTCGATGTTCTTCGCGGGCAGCTCGCCGACGATGTCGAAGTCGTACTTAGAGCGCACGTTCGTGATCTCGTACTGCATGAACACGAGGTTCCAGATCTCGACGTAGCGGTCGTCGTCGGTCGCCGGTCCCCCGTCGATGCCGTACGCGGGTCCACGGTCGAAGAAGATCTCCGAGCAGGGGCCGGCCGGGCCCGGCAGGCCGGTGGACCAGTAGTTCGTGTCTTTGCCGAGGCGCTGGATGCGCTCCTCGGGCAGGTCGGTGAGCGAGCGCCACAGGGCGTGGGCCTCGTCGTCCTCTTCGTAGACGGTGACCCAGAGGTCCTTCGGGTCGAAGGCCAGGCCGCCGTCCTCCTCCGCCGAGGTCAGCAGTTCCCACGCGAAGCGGATCGCGTCCTCTTTGAAGTAGTCGCCGAACGACCAGTTGCCGAGCATCTGGAAGAAGGTGCCGTGGCGCGGGGTCTTGCCGACCTCTTCGATGTCGTTGGTGCGGATGCACTTCTGCACGTCCGCGGCGCGCGGGTAGGGCGGCGGCACGACGCCGCTCAGGTACGGGATGAAGGGCACCATGCCCGCCACGGTGAACAGCAGGGCCGGGTCGTCGGTGACGAGCGAGGCCGAGGGGACGATCGTGTGGTTCTTCTTCTCGAAGAAGTCGAGGAAGCGCTGGGCGATCTCGGCGGTTTTCATGGCGGGTCTTTCCGTGCGCGTGCGGCGTCGCCCCCGGTGAGGGGGGATGCCGCAGGGAGGTCAGTTCGAGGAGGTGATGGTCTTCTTGGCCGCGGCGGCGGCATCGCCCACCGCGTCGGCCGCGTGCGTCGCGGCGTCGGAGGCGTGGTTCGCGACGGAGCCTGCGACACCCTTGGCGTCGTCGATGATGTCCGACAGGCGCGTCTCCTGAGCGTGGTACGCGTCGGTCATGCGATCGGTGAATTCGCCGATGCGGGCGTCGAGCTGAGCGAACAGCTCCTGGCCGCGGGGATCCTTGTTGACCAGGTGGGCGGCGACGAAACCGCCGGTGATACCCAGCGCGAACCAGACGAGGCTTTTCACGGTCACCACTTCTTCCTCGGGACGACGCCGCGGTCGCGGCATCCCCCATCGTAGGCGAGGCCCCCGTGCGGTGCGCGAGCGTCGCGGGGCCCGCGTGGCGTCACGACGCTCGGACAAACGCACCGTTCTCGGAGCCTCGCGCCGAGGAAGTCCGCGTTCCGCGCGTTACTCCGAGCTTGGCGCCCCCGCCGCGTGGCGTCGGGAAGCTCGGACAAACGCACCGTTCTCGGAGCCTCGCGCCGCGAAAGTCCGAGTT